>DASQQR010000259.1:0-7084 GCA_035643335.1 Anaerolineales bacterium | reverse complement strand
CTGCCCGGCAGATCACCGTGGAAGGCTCTGAGGGGGCCGAGGATGCCGGGCAAACCGTAACCGACAGCGTCGAGCAGGTCGTAGGGCGCCTGGGCCTGCCCGAGCTGGGCGGCAGCTATTTCACCTTCTCCAACGAGAATAACTATATGATTTGGAGCTTTCTCAAGAAATGCTGGCAGAAGGGTTGGCTGTACCACGGCGCCGATGTGATGCCATGGTGCCCGCGCTGTGCCACCGGCATCAGCCAGCACGAGATCGTCACGGATGGCTACGCCGAACTCACCCATCCCAGCGTTACCCTGCGCTTCCCGCTGCGCGGTCGTGAGAACGAATCCCTCCTCGTGTGGACCACCACGCCGTGGACGCTTACCAGCAACGTTGCCGCTGCGGTTGGTCCGAACTTGACCTACGCAAAGGTCAGGCAAGGCGACCAGGTGCTGTACTTGTCCAAGGGTACCTTGCATATGCTCAAAGGCGACTACCAGGTGCTCGGGGAGCTCAACGGGGTAGAGATGGAAGGCTGGACCTACGATGGGCCCTTTGATGATCTACCGGCTGCTCAGGAACCCGGCGGCCACACCTTGCTTACCAAGCTCACCAAAGATGTCGAGCAAAGCGCTGCGCAGGCTCACCAGGTCATCTTGTGGGACGAAGTCGGCGAGACCGAGGGTACTGGTATCGTCCACATCGCGCCCGGCTGTGGCGCCGAGGACTTTGTTCTGGGCCGCGAACACCACTTTCCCATCATCGCTCCACTGGATGAGGAAGGTTATTTCGTAAAGGGATTCGCCTGGTTGACTGGCATGCAGGTTTCACAGGTGGCCGAGGCCATCTTTGAGGACCTGAAGAAGAAAGGCTTGCTCTACGATGTTGAGGACTACACCCACCGCTACCCCACCTGCTGGCGCTGCGGTACGGAGCTGGTTTTCCGCTTGGTGGATGAATGGTTCATCAGCATGGGCGAGGTCTATGACAGGCCGCGCCAGGAACTGACCCCTGAAGAGGTTGGTCGCAGCCTGCGCTACCAGATCATGGATGTGGTCGACCAGATCAAGTGGATCCCGGAGTTCGGCTACGCCCGCGAGATGGACTGGCTGCGCAATATGCATGACTGGATGATCAGCAAGAAGCGCTACTGGGGGCTGGCCCTCCCCATTTGGGTCTGCACCGACTGCGGGGACTATGAGGTCATCGGCGACGAGGTCGAACTGCGAGAACGCGCCATCCAGGGCTGGGAGACTTTTGCAGGCCACACGCCTCACCGGCCGTACATCGATGCGGTCAAGATCGCCTGCCCGGAGTGCGGCGGGGTGAAGAGCCGTATCACCGACGTCGGCAATCCATGGCTGGACGCTGGTATCGTGCCCTTCAGCACCCTGCGCTACCGCACCGATCGCCAGTACTGGGAGAAATGGTATCCCGCCGACTGGATCAGCGAATCTTTCCCTGGGCAGTTTCGCAACTGGTTCTATAGCCTGCTGGCCATGGCAACCGTGGTGGATAACAGCCCGCCCTTCCTGGAGAACTTCAGCTACGCAACCCTGCTGGCCGAGGACGGGCGACCCATGCACAAGAGCTGGGGCAATGCTATCGAGTTCAACGAGGCCGCCGACAATATGGGTGTGGACGTGATGCGCTGGTTATATTGCAATCACAAGCCGGAGAACGATTTGCTCTTCGGCTACCAGCGCGGCGATGAGGCCCGGCGCAATTTCCTGATTCCCTTGTGGAACGTGTACAGCTTCTTTGCCACCTACGCCAACCTTGACGGGTGGATGCCGCCGCAAGAAGGCTTCGACCCCGCCATGCCGGAAGGTCCGACGCCGGGAGCTGGCCAACTGAACCTGCTCGATCGCTGGATTCTGGCCCGCTTGAACCAGGTGGTGTCCAATGTTACCGAAATCCTGGAAGCCTCGGATGTCTACAATGCCACGCTGGCGATCGAGGCCTTTTTGGATGACCTGACCAACTGGTATGTGCGTCGCAGCCGCCGCCGCTTCTGGAAGAGCGAACACGACGAGGACAAAAATGCCGCCTACGTCACCCTGTATCACGTCCTGGTCAAGTTCGCCAAGACCCTGGCGCCCATGGTCCCCTTCGTCACGGAGGCCATGTACCAAAACCTGGTGCGTTCCGCCCAACCGGGTGCTTACCAAAGCGTGCATCACTGCGCCTGGCCTCAGGCCGACCTATCCGTTGTAGACCAGCGATTGCTTGACCAGATGGGCCTGGCGCGCCGGGTCGCCAGCCTGGGCTTGAGTGCCCGTAATAACGAAGGATTGAAAGTTCGCCAGCCCCTGGCTAAAGTGCTGGTTTACGCCGGGCAGCAGCGTGAGTTGGGCGCCGAGCTGGTCGACATCGTCACCGATGAGCTCAACGTCAAGGAGTTCGAATTCGTCACAGAGGCCCGCCAGCTGGTCAACTACCAGGTCTTGCCTGACAACAAGCGGCTCGGCCCGCGCTTCGGGGCGAAATTCCCCAAGGTGCGCGCCGCTCTGTCCGCGGCGGATGCGCAGGGCATCGCTGAGGCTGTCCAGGCCGGTTCAGCGGTCCAGCTCGAAGTCGAAGGGGAGACCGTGGAGCTGCTTCCGGACGAAGTTCTGGTGCAAACCCAACCCGCCGAGGGATTGGCGGTTGCTTCCGACAGGCAGGTCACGGTAGCATTGGACACCACCATCACGCCCGAGCTGCGCGCTGAAGGGCTGGCGCGTGAGATCGTGCGTCGCGTCCAGGCCATGCGCAAGAACGCCGCTTTCAACATCGAAGACCGTATCCAGACCTACTACCAGGCCGGTAGTGATCTGAAGGATGTCTTGGAGAGCTGGGGAGGCTATATTCAGGCCGAGACCCTATCGACGGACCTCATCTCATCTGAGCCGCCGGATGGCGCCCACGTCGAAATCCACAAGATCGATGACGCCCAGGTGATCCTCGGCGTCAAACGCAACCCCCCGTAATTAAGGACTACCCGATTGCGCTCGCAACAAATCATCCGCAGTTACTACGTCATTGCCGGCCTGTACACCCTCTCGGCCTCCCTGATCTGGGGCGTCAATACCCTCTTCCTCCTGGATGCTGGCCTAAACATTTTCGAGGTGTTCATCGCCAACGCCTTCTTTTCCGCTGGGATGACCCTGTTTGAAATCCCCACCGGCGTCCTGGCGGATACTCGCGGCCGGCGGCTCTCTTTTTTGTTGAGTACTCTTGTCCTCTCCCTGGGTACGCTGGGTTACGTAAGTATTGCGCTGCTCCAGGGTGGCCTTCTATGGTTCTGCGTCATGTCCGTGGTGATGGGCCTAGGTTACACTTTTTATTCGGGAGCGGTGGAAGCCTGGTTGGTGGATGCTTTGAATGCTACCGGCTTTCAGGAGCCCCTGGATAAGATCTTCGCTCGCAGCGAATTTGTCAGCGGAGCGGCGATGGTCGCCGGCACCATAGGGGGCGGTCTGCTAGGGGATGTCGATCTCGCCATCCCCTTTATGGGCCGCGCTTTGCTCTTATTGCTTCTGTTCGCATTCGCCTACTTTTACATGCACGATATCGGATACCAACCCCGGACTCTTACCCTGGTGCGCCTACCCGCCGAGATGCAAGGCGTCGCGGCGGCCAGCCTCAAGTTCGGCTGGGGGAATGCCTCTATCCGCCTGATTATGTTCATGTCTTTCATCCAAACCGGCTTCTTATATTGGGGCTTCTACGCCTGGCAGCCCTACTTCCTGGACCTGTTGGGCCGGGATGTGGCCTGGGTGGCCGGCGTGATTGCCGCCCTGGTTTCCCTGGCGACTATGGCGGGTAACAAATCGGTGGAATGGTTCACCCAATTTTGCGGCAAGCGTACTACCCTCATGTTGTGGGCCGCTGGCGTTGGGGCGTTGGCCACAGTGGGGGTTGGAGTGGGCCACTCGTTTTGGTTGGTCGTCCCCTTGTTCCTGGTCTATATGGCCACCACTGGTATAATCACACCGGTTCTGCAGGCTTACCTTCACCAGGTTATCCCCTCCGGGCAGCGTGCCGCCATTGTCTCCTTCAGCTCAATGGCTGGCAGCGGCGGGGGGATCCTCGGGCAGGCCGGCCTGGGCTACCTCGCCCGGGTCAATTCCATCGCCAGCGGGTATATCGCCGGCGGAATCGCCTCGCTCGTCGTCCTGCCCTTGGCCGGTGCTTTGCGCCGCCTGGACGACCCGGCTGACAAGATCGTGGACAAAGCCGGCCGCAAAAGTGCCTGCGCCGCCCAGGGCATCCCGGACATCTCCTCCGTAGACACCACCACCGGGTAGCTCCGGCGCTCACGCCTCACGTTTCACGTATCACGTTTCACGCCTCACCTCCCATGTTCAAACCCGTCCCTTCCGACCTCCACATCATTCAAATGGAAGAAGGCGTGCTACGCACCTGGAAGCATCGCCACATTTTTGAGAAATCCAGGGCCTTGCACCCGGGGGCCGAGCCCTACGTTTTTTACGAACGTCCCCCGACTGCCAATGCCAAACCCGGTCTGCAATATGTGCAAGCACGCGCTTTCACAGATATGTTCGCTCGCTTCTGGACCATGCGTGGCCGTCGCGTCCTGCGGCGCGGTGGCTGGGACACCCACGGCCTGCCAGTCGAGATCCAGGTCGAGAGGCAGTTGGGCTTTACCGGCAAGACACAGATCGACGAATATGGAATGGACCGTTTCAACCAGCTCTGCCGGGAATCGGTCTTCACTTACATCCAGGATTGGGAGAAGCTCATCGATCGCATTGCCTGCTGGGTGGATCTAAACGAGGCTTACGTCACTTATACCAGAGAGTACATCGAGTCGCTTTGGTGGATTCTGAAGCGCTTGTGGGATAAGGACCTGATCTACCAGGAGTTCAAGGTTGTACCTTACTGCCCCCGCTGTGGTACACCCCTATCCGACCATGAGGTCGCCCAGGGCTACGCTGAGACAGTCGATCCCTCCATCTACGTGCGGCTGCCCTTGGTAGATGATCCCGGCACCTCCCTGCTGGTTTGGACGGCTATGCCCTGGACTTTGGTTGGGAACGTAGCCGTGGCCGCTCACCCTGAGGCCGACTATGTCATCGTCGAGCTTGAATTGCCCGGCGGCGAACCCGAGCGTCTGATCCTGGCCCATAGTTTGCTGGAGGAAGTCTTCAAAGATGGCCCCGTTAAGGCCTACGAGACTTTTAAGGGCAAAAAACTGAAGGACCTGCGTTATCGCCCGCTCTTCACTTTCCTGCTCCCCGACAAAAAGGCTCATTACGTCATCCTCGAGGATTTCGTCGACGCACACGAGGGCACCGGCCTGGTCCACATCGCCCCGGCGTTTGGCGCCGGCGATATGCAGGCCGCTGTCGAGCATGATCTGCCCATCCTGCAAACCCTCACCCCGGCAGGGGAGTTCATCCCCGAAGTGCGCCCCTGGAGCGGAAAGTTTGTCAAGGATGCCGATCCTTTTATTATCCGGGATCTGGAGGAGCGTGGCCTGCTCTACAAAGCTGAATCCTATACCCACACCTACCCCTTCTGCTACCACTGCGATACACCCTTGCTATACTACGCGCGCCAGACCTGGTTCCTGCGCACCGCCCAATACAAAGACAGACTGGTGGACCTCAACCAAACGCTAAAGTGGTTCCCCGGCCATATTCGAGACGCGCGCTTCGGCAACTGGCTGGAGAACAACGTCGATTCGGCCCTGGGCCGCGAGCGTTATTGGGGCACGCCCTTGCCCATTTGGGAATGCGAAGCCTGCCACCACCAACGTATAGTTGGTTCGGTCGCGGAATTGTCCAATCTTGCCGGCAATGACCTCACCGAGTTGGACTTGCACCGGCCCCACGTCGACGAGATCCATTTCCCTTGCCCTCAATGCGGCGAGAAGATGCAACGCATTCCCGAGGTGGTCGACACGTGGTTTGATTCGGGCTCTTTGCCGCTGGCTCAGTGGCACTACCCCTTCGAGAACCAGGAAGTCTTCAAAGAGCAGTTCCCGGCGGACTTCATCTGTGATGAGGTAGACCAGACCCGCGGATGGTTCTACTCCCTGCATGCTGTCAGCACTTTGCTTTTCGGAAAAGCTAGCTTCAAAAACCTCATCTGCCTGGGATTGATCTTGGACGAAAACGGGGAGGAAATGTCCAAATCCTACGACAACTTGGTTGATCCCTGGGATCTGATCAACGCCCACGGGTCAGATGCACTGCGCTGGTACCTCTACACCGCCGGCCCACCCGGACAGGACAAGCGCCTTTCACCGGGCCTGGTCCGAGGGGTCGTGCGCGATCTTACCCTGCCCTTGTGGAACGTCTACAAGTTCTTTGTGACCTATGCTCGTCTGGACGGCTGGACCCCCTCCACCGCCCTCACCCGCAAATTGGCAGAAACATCAGGTCCCCGGTCATCCCTCTCCCCCCTCTCCGATGAATTGGCAGAAGGGTCAGGTTCATCGTCATCCCTCTCCCCCCTCTCCCATGAATTGGCAGAAGGGTTAGGTTCATCGTCATCCCTCTCCCCGCTCTCCGATGAATTGGCAGAAGGGTTAGGTTCATCGTCATCCCTCTCCCCCCTCTCCCATGAATTGGGAGAGGGGGGTTGGGGGGGTGAGGGCCTCGACCGCTGGCTGCTGTCCGAACTCCACATGCTGGTCCGGGATGTGACCGCGGCCTACGAGAACCACGATGTCCCCGGGGCAACTCGGCCGATCCAGGCTTTCGTGGAGCGTCTCTCCAACTGGTATTTGCGCCGCTCGCGCCATCGTTTCTGGAAACACGAAGCGGATAACGATAAGAACGCCGCGTATTCGGCTCTTTATGAGACCCTGGTGATCCTCAGCAAACTGCTGGCCCCCACCATGCCCTGCCTGGCCGATGAGATTTATCAGAATCTGGTAGTATCGCTGGATCCGGAAGCACCTGAAGCGGTCCACCTGTCCGGCTGGCCCGAGTTGCAGGCTGATTTCATCGATGCGAATCTGCGCGCCGAGATGGCTTTGGTGAGGAAGCTGGCTTCCCTTGGGCACGCCGCTCGAAACCTGGCAGGCATCAAAGTGCGCCAGCCGCTCTCGGAAGCCCGCTTTTCCGTCGCCAGGGCTGAGGAA
>DASQQR010000258.1:0-13989 GCA_035643335.1 Anaerolineales bacterium | reverse complement strand
CCACCGTGATCATTTTGGCGGCGGTGGGATTGGTGGCCTACCAGGCTTATGAGCGGGTGGTTGCTGAACTCGTCTTGGGAAGAGATCGGGAACTTGCCTTCCTCTCCTCGGCACAGCTAAAGGACAGCCTGGCGAGTTACTCGGATGCCCTTGTCTCTCTGGCGCGTACTCCAGAACTCCGTAACAATGATGCTTCCGTGCAGCAAACTGGGTTGAGGGAGGCCAGCCAACGCCTGGCGTATTTCGATGGGGGTCTGCTCACCCTGGATACCTTCGGCAAGGTTGTAGCGGCTGAGCCGGACAGGCCAGAAATCGTGGGCCAGGATTGGTCCGACCGGGATTACTTCAGGCAAATTCTATACTCCAGAAAACCGGCTTTTTCGGATATCCTTCAGGATGGTCCCGAAGGAGAAGCGGTTATCGTCTTTGCCGTGCCCATCGTTGGAGACAGGGATGAGTTTTTGGGTGTGCTGGCTGGCATGTTTCAGCTGGGGGCGCCCATGTCCAGCCCATTCTATGGCAGCATCGCTAAGTTGCGGCTTGGGGAAGCTGGGCGGGCTTACCTGGTAGACGGGAACGGCCAGGTCATTTATCACTCGGACGAAACCCTGGTTGGCCAGGATTTTTCCGGGCAGCCAAGTGTGCAACAGGTGCTGGGCGGAAACGTGGGTGCCGTCCGCACGAGGGATCTGGGAGGACTGGATATTGTGGCGGCTTATGCCCCGGTGCCGGGCACATCGTGGGGTTTGGTAATCGAGGATAATTGGGCGATGTTGAGCGCATCTGACCAGAAGTATGGGCGATTCCTCCTGGTGCTGCTCGCCTTTGGGATCCTTGTGCCAGCCCTGTTCGTTTCTGTAGGTGTCCAGCGGATCATCAAGCCGATTCAGGATTTGAATGTTGCCGCGCAACAAGTGGCCGAAGGAAATTTCGGTCTCAGCATCAATGCGACTACCGGTGATGAAATCGAAAATCTGGCGAAGCAGTTCAACCGCATGTCAGCTGAGCTCAAGGAATCCTACGCGAATTTGGAACAGGAAGTCGCCAGCAGGACGCGAGAACTGGCAGCGCTTTACGATGTGACCGCGGCGGCAAGCTCTTCGCTTGATCTAAGCACCGTTCTGGAAAGGTCTCTCGAGCATGTCCTGAAGGCGATGGGGGCGGAGGTTGGTGCCATTCACCTGCTTGATGAGCAGAGCTGTGTCCTGACTCTGGCTGTCTGCAGAGGGTTTTCACCCGACCAAGTCAAGGCAGCCATTTCCGTTCCACTGGACCTGGGACTGGCCGGCTGGGTCATTGAGCATGAGAAACCCCTGTTTATTCCAAACATAGCGGAGGCGGCGCGCCCGTTATTGGTGGTTCCAGCAGCGGTGGATCAGGCATATATCGGTGTACCGATTGAGACCAGGGGCCATAAGCTGGGGTTGCTCAGTGTGGTCGGTGAAAGGGGCCGTCAATTTAACACTGGCGAGGTGGCTTTACTGGCTTCGATAGCGGATGAAGTCTCCCTGGCAATCGAGAACGCCTGGTTACATGAACGAACGGAGCAACTGGCGGTTATGGAAGAACGTAACCGGCTGGCGCGAGAGTTGCATGATTCCGTTACGCAGTTGCTTTACAGCTTGACACTATTCGCCGAGGCCGGCCAGCGCATGCTCAAGGCAAAGGATTTTGACCGGGCAGAGCAGTATTTACACAGGTTAGGCGAAACCGCGCAGCAAGCCCATAAGGAGATGCGCTTGCTGATCTATGAGCTGCGCTCGCCTGTTGTGGAAGAGGAAGGCCTGGTCAATGCCTTGCAGCATCGCCTGGACACGGTTGAGAAACGGGCCGGATTGGACGCTTGCCTGGAAATTGATGGCAACATCCAGCTACCGGCGATCGTAGCAGATGGATTATTCCGGATTACGCTAGAGGCGCTGAATAATGCTCTTAAGCACGCTGCAGCCACTCATGTAAGCGTACGGCTACAAGAGACAAATCGCCAGATAACATTGGAAGTGATGGATAACGGTAAGGGTTTTGATCCGCAAAGCGTGAAAAATGGCGGGGGTCTCGGGTTGGCCAACATGCAGGAACGGGCAGCACAGCTGGGAGGTTGGTTGGAAGTCAGCTCCAAACCGGGCAGGGGTACCTGCATAATTGTGAAATTGGAGGTGAAGGAATGGAAGAGAACATTCGCATCTTGATCGTCGATGATCACGCGATTGTCCGCGAAGGGCTGCGAGCCTTGATCGAATCCGAAGCAGAAATGGAGTTGGCAGGCGAAGCCCAGGATGGCGTCGAGGCGGTCGCCAAGGCGCGCTCCCTCAAGCCCGACGTGATCTTATTAGACCTGGTTATGCCGCACATGGATGGTATTGAAGCGACCCGCCAGATAAAAAAGGAAAATGACAAAATTCAGATCCTGGTCTTGACCAGTTTTTCGGAAGACGCCAAAGTATTTTCGGCAATCAAAAGCGGCGCCATGGGCTACTTGTTAAAGGATTCTTCTCCCCAGGATCTATTGCGCGCTATTCGGGATGTTTATCATGGTGAGCCCTCACTGCATCCCTCTATTGCACGGAAGTTAATGAGCGAGCTTAATCGCCCAAGTGAGTCTGCAGTGGATGAGGAGTCGCTTACCGACCGCGAGGAGGATGTGCTCAGATTGCTGGCTCAAGGGCTATCCAACCAGGATATCGCCGACAAGCTATACATTAGCGAAAGAACGGTCCGCACCCATGTGAGCAATATTTTGATGAAGCTGCACCTGGCTAACCGGACACAAGCCGCCCTGCATGCTCTGCGGGGAGGTCTGGTTTCATTGGACAGCGAGGGATGATTTTAATACATTTGACGTAGAGAACTGCGCGCAAAAGCGGTCTATTTGATGGAGGCTAAATTAGTCTTCTTGCCGATGTGAAAAATCCGGATCTCTTATTAAAATGTGTATGCAATGAGAAACCAGGTATAGGGGGGCCTCGGATATTGTCTCCAACTTCTGTGTACAAGGAAAGTAAATGGCGATGACCCGGCTCGCTATTTCACAACGCTCATTTTTGTTGGTGATTTGCTTGACTGCCTGGTTGGCTGCTTGCAGCCCCCCTCCAAAATCCCAAACCACGCGCTGGTTGAAGACGACCCCCACATATCTTACTGCAATTTCACCATCAGACCTCAGTGAGGATCAGGTGAAATCTGTTATCGCCATTGTAACCACATTCATGCGGTTGACGGACGTGCCTACGCTGGCCAGCTTGATTCCCAAGCAAGGTCTCGTCATCACGCCGTATGGTGTAAAGCCGGCCAGTTCTAGAGGATTAACCGGAGAGCGTCTCACCTCTACCCTGAAGCAGTTATTGGAAAACTCTAATCCTGAGATCGTGGCTTACGAAGCGAATATGCCGGGCCATATCGGCCTGGTTCTAAAGGGGATTGGTCGAGTCAGGGTAAGAACCGCGGCCGGCGCAGCCATTTGGATTACTGATCTCAACTATGTGTCCCTGGACCAGGACAAAAAAGCAAACTGGCAAATCACGACACTATCGCCGGATACTCGGGGAACTCTTGCCCAAGCGATCCAAGCAGCACCATTTAAGATGGTCACCGAGTACACCCAGCCTGAGATAGTTCCCGCCACGCCCCGCGAAGTCATTATGCAGATTGCCGTGCTGCTGAATAAGGGTGATGCCAGTGGCCTGGCCGGGATGGTCTCCGATAAAGGGCTGGCCATAGCCCCTTACGGCTTGGTCGTTAGAGACATTGGCCTGCAAGATGAGGTTCTACTGAAGACGCTGTCTATCCTATTCAAAGGGGCAGAAACCCGGGTAATTTACTACGATCTCAGTGAGGAAGGACGCATAGGACTGGTGATTAAAGGTCTCAAGCGGACTGAGGTTCAGCCCGCCATAGGCGATCCAATTATGATGACCAGCCTGGCGTACATGTCACTCAAATTGGAGGATGACGGAGTCTGGCGCCTGTGGCTCCTCGCCTCCGATAATTATGGCCTGCTGGCCGAGGCGATGGATAAACCTCCCTTCAAGCCCTGGAAATAGAGCCCGCCCGATAGATTTTGAGCCTATCCGTAAATTCGGGGGAGGGGGGTTTGTGGCGGCGCACTGCGCCGCCACAAACCCCCCTCCTTCATTTTTCGGATAGGTACCTTGTATATGTGCCCTGATCGGATGTGCGTTACCTGATCAGGGCACTTGTTTCTCTCGCTACCTGGAAATACGTCAATTGTCGGAATTTCTGCCACGCAGAACCCGTCAAATTTCCGATGCGCTCTGTATCCAAAAATGCTATTATCAGAACGTGGAAGACATGTGAACTTTTTCGAATACTATGGACGACTCAACGAAGATTCAGTCGCGGGTACCTGAGAAATTTATTTCGGTTTTAATCATTGCTGAAGCCGGAAGCTTACAGAAGGGGCTGGCCGCGCTGATCTCGGTGGTACCTTACATCGATCGGATTTACCATGAGTCAAGCATTACCGAGACCTCGGGGAGTGTCTCCCAGCATCCACCTGGGTTAGTCCTGCTAGATGGGGATTTGCTCAGAGAAAAGATGGCAGATCTTTTGCGATCGTTGAAAAACCGTTATCCCGAATCGATCTATTTGGTTTTGGCCAACGATGTCCAGCAAGCGCAGTTGGCTAAAAGCGCCGGCGTGGACGAGGCGTTGCTAAAGGGCTTTCCTGCAGAGAAATTGCTGGCCACGATCGAGGCCCTGTTGAACCCTGATGCAGCTTAAAGAACTTTACTCAAGCTCCGCATGTATCTTCTCAATAATTGGGGGGTGGGTGTTTGTTGGAGCGGGCGTCGCTGCGCTTATAGCCGCTCCAACAAACACCCACCCCTTCCTATTGAGAAGTTACCTCCGCATCTTGATCTCGTCTGGCGGTAAGCGGAAGAGCGTTTTTTTATTGTACAGAATGAGCAAGGAGAAGAACCTATGAAGACTTCCAGAAAATCGATGTTCCTGTTCAGTATTCTCCTGTTGGTCATCGCGAGTGCCTGTGGGTTGCTGCAGGCATCCAGACCTGCCGTGCCTGATACCGGCGCGCTCTATACCCAGGCCGTTCAGACCGTGATCGCTCAAATCACACAGGTCGCCGGCGTTATCACGGCCTCACCGACGGGGGTTCCCCCAACTGAGACGTCGCTCCCGCCGACGGAAACGCCCGAACCAACCGCGACGCCGACGGAAACCCCGACCGATACGCCATCCCCGATTCCGCCCACGAGTACGCCCGTGCCCACTAACACGCCCACGCGTACGCCCACCCCGACTCCAGTCCCTTGCCTGTGGGCCAAGCTGGTGGAAGATGTGACCGTCCCGAAGGATACCGAGTTTACACCCAATTCCACTTTCACCAAGATCTGGCGCGTCAAGAACATCGGTACCTGTACATGGAACGATGAATTTGACCTGGTCTTCGACGGTGGTGATCGCATGGGGCCAAAGGTGTTCGATTTTCCTGAGGGGCGGGTCAAACCGGGCGAAAGCGTTGACCTGTCTGCTAAACTCACTGCGCCCGACGACGAAGGCCGCCAGCGTAGCTATTGGATGCTGCGCAGCGATGGAAAAGAGGTGTTCGGAGTGGGCGATGATGGTGAGGACTCGCTGGCTGTCGAGATCAAAGTGGTGAATGCGACCAAATATGCATACGACTTCGGTATCAACTATTGCTCTGCCAACTGGAGCAGCAATGCCGGACGTTTGGGTTGTCCCGGTATCAAAGGTGACGACGACGGCTTTGTGATGCGGCTACAGGCTCCTGAGGTTGAAATTAACCGCGTGGAAAACGAACCGGCTTTATGGAGTCAGCCTGCCGACAGCCGGGATGGCTGGATCCGGGGCGAATATCCTGAATTCGACGTGCAGGCGGGACAGCGGTTCAAAGCTGTCGTGGGATGCCTGAATGATGCACCCAAGTGCGACGTAATTTTCCAGTTGAATTTCCGGGTTGGCGACGGTGATCTCCAAACGTTATGGGAAACGCGTGAAACCTATGACGATAGCCTCACCAAGGCGGATGTCGATCTCAGTTCGTTGGCCGGTCAGAAGGTGAAATTTGTCCTTACGGTCCTGGTAGATCGCTCGCCGGGAGATGCTCGAGCCTTCTGGTTGGCGCCACGCATCGTCAAGTGAGTTCCCTATCCCCAGTGTAGCGTCCAGGCGTCGCTTACCGGTTTTTCGCTATCGAAACCGAATGTAAGTGGGGCCGGTCGTTACCTAGATCGGTGGATTGTCCAGCCGTAGCCCGTGACCGCGCACCGTGACTACGTAAGCGTGCTTCGGATCCACTTCTGCCAGCCGGTCTCTTAGACGGCGCACCAGGGCATCCAAAGCTTGCTCGGAGACATCCACCGCGTTTTCTTCCCCCCAGATGCGGGCGATCAACTCTTTTCGCGGCACAACCCTGCCCTCATGCTCAAACAAAATCTCGAGCAGATGGAATTGGGAAACCGATAGTGGTGGAAGGATTTCTTCACCCCCGATCCATACCCTTCGCGAGCGTTTCTCCAGGTACAACTGTCCTCTCTTGGGGGGTTGAACTTGTGGGACTTCGAAGGATTCCAGGGGAAGCGTGGCATCGGAGCTGAGGTAGACAAATTGCTGGGCAAATGCGATCTGTACGATATCGCCATCTCTGAGCCGAGTTGGTTCGTTTACGGGATGACCGTTGTGGTGCGTGCCATTCTTGCTGCCCAGATCCTCTAATATCGTTCCCTCTCTAGTAAGCGTAATCCGGGCATGTTGCCGGGATACCTGGCGGCTGGGTATGGAGATATCACATTCGGGATTTCGTCCAACCAAGATTTTGTTTCGCAACAACCATCGCTGCCCATTTAGCGGACCAGCCTGTCCTACCAGCACCGGGATATCTTCTCCGTTTGTCTCCATTTGCTGTCCTCCGCGTGTATAATACCAGATGACGCCGAGATTTAATCGTTTGTTAGCCATCATGCATCCGTGCAACTGCTCAACAGTGGGGTGTTATTGGCGCAGGCCTCGTCTGCACCAATAACACCCCTTTCCCCCGATTATTGAGTAGTTGCCATCAGCAAGACAAAAAGTTTCAATAGAGATCAAGTATGCCCACACCACTAAAAGCGGGCGAGATTCTCCGGGAACGCTATAAGATCCGCCGGATTATCGGTCAAGGCGGGATGGGTTGCATTTACCTGGCCGATGACCTCCGGCTCGAGGGGCGACTTTGCGCGCTTAAAGAGGTTGAGCACGACGGTACCATGCCTGAGGATATGTTCCGGCAAGCGCGCGAGCAATTCCTGCGTGAAGCTACCGTTCTGGCCCGGCTCGACCATCCCAACCTCCCAAAAGTCTCTGATTTCTTTTCCGATGAAAAGCGTGATTACCTGGTAATGGACTTTGTTCCGGGCAAAGACCTGCGCACGCTTATGACTGAGGCGCGCCAGCGGGAGACTTTCCTGCCGGAGCGGGAGGTGCTGGCTTGGGCGTCTCAGTTAGCAGATGCTCTTACCTATATGCACATCCAGGAGCCACCCATTCTGCACAGGGATATCAAGCCTAGCAATCTAAAACTCACTCCAAGCGGTTTGATCAAATTAGTTGATTTCGGCCTGGTAAAGATTCTGGCCTCCGAGGAAATGACGATCACTGTACTGCAGGGGCGCGGGACGGCCCTTTATACACCTTTGGAACAATATGGAGGCGACACAGGCCATACCGATGTGCGCAGCGATGTCTATGCTTTTGGAGCAACCTTGTATCATTTATTGACCAACACGCCTCCGGTTGAAGCTCGAGAGAGATTCTTGCATCCTGGCAGCTTGATCCAGCCGAGGCAGCTTAATCCTAACATCAATATAAGAACTGAACGAGCCATCTTGTGGGCAATGAGCTTGCATCCTGATGACCGTCCACAAGACATCGAGACCTTTCGTCAGGCATTAATGGGGGATCTGAATCCGATTACCCGGTCGCCCCGCTCGATGGCATATCCGATATTGTCAGACATGCTGTTCACGCGCACCGAGTGGATATTGGTTGGGGTTGCCGTTGGAGTCCTGATTCTGAGCTTCATCGCTACCTTAATGCCCTAGAGATTATGCGCGCATTACTTGGAAGAAATCGCCCAGCCGTAGGCGGCTCCTCCTCCCAGGATTGACCCAAGAATTGTAACCAGCGCCACGCCCCCTGATCCAGTATTCTGTAAAAGTTCAATGCTTCCGGGCATACCTAGAGACAGGTAGGTATACGCCAGCAATCCTCCGATCAACGCCAAAATACCGCCTCTGATCCCCCAGCGCGTTAATCCGAATTGTGTCGTTAGCCAGTAGATGGCGACCCCGATTCCACCGGTCACAAACAGTGCCAGGAACCAATCGCCCCAATTGGGGTGATCGCTGCTTGGGGCTGAGGAGGCAGCGACCGGGGAAGCGGTGCTGGTAGGACTTGGCGTCAGAGTTGGGGTCTCTGTGGGACTGGCTGTCGCCGTAAGGCCAGCAATATCCTCAGGTTCAGGGGGGACGTCAATATTCAATGGATTCGATTCTCTGGCGGGATCACTCTGAACGCTGATCTCTACCGACCCTGACCGGTCTATCAGCAACGTGGCCAGAGCAATACCCTTACTTGTGGAAGCGTTCTGTATTTCAGCATCCGTTTTGTTCCCACCGCTTAAGATGAACTGAACAGGTGTGCCATCCGGGACAGGGTGCCCATTATGATCCTCGATGATCCCGGTTCGGACCGCCACCAGATCACCTACTTTGTACTCAGCCACGATGGTAGGTTGTGGGGTTCCGGCACCCGTTTGTGGCCTATCCCAAAACAAGGGGATCGTCTGGCCAGGATCCGGGGCCGTGGCTGAAATTAAATCGTAGCTAATGCCTGGAACGGATACGGGAGGATCGCCAGGAGGGGTGGGGAGCTCGCCAAAGAGAAGGCGGGCGGCAACCTCAACAAATTGCGGGGTCTTGCTGTACAGCCCGTAGTAAGCGGTAATTTTTGAAATCTCGGTTGAGTCCAGGAAGTATGGAGCGTTGAAGGCGAATACGATCAGCTTTTTCTGCCGGAAGAGACCGGGCCGTTCGGCCAGGAAGCGAGACAGGGCTTGCGATGATGGAGAGTTGGTGCTGACATTGAGCATAGCAAACACGATCCAGTCTGCCTGTTGGAACGTGTTTTCCATTTCTGGCAGGTCCACTGTATCAGTGTTGTCCAGGAATGCCAGCAGTTCGGCAAATGAATATGATTCCAGGTTCCGCTGCAACACCAGACCGGCGTTAAGCGGGCCGTACAAGCGCACGACCGCCTTCTCCAGGGCGTCTTTTGCTAACATAGGTTGCTCGGGACATTGGCTGCACTGTTTCGCTTCCCGAGCGTCGGTAACGAAAACAACGCGATCGTTAAGCGTAGGCGGCTCCGGAAGCGTATCCGCCAGGCTTGCCAGGGACGGATTGATCAGCGTTGCAGCTTGTTGGGCAACCTCGAACGTCACCTGGCTGGATTTGCCCACTTCGGAGATTTTTTCGTTCGTAACCAACACCTGGCCGCGGATGAAGAGATTATCGTAGAGCCGATATTTCAGGGTAAGGATGCGCAAGACGGCTGCATCTACCAGTTTTTCAAAATTGGGATCCTCGTTATATTTTTTTGTGAAAGAATCCAGTGTGCCGAGGATCGTTTGGTAGGAGTCGGCATCGCTGGTGCCGACAAAACCGGTTCCTAAGTAGAGTATGTCATTGCCGGTCAAAAACGCCTCTCGGGCGATGGAGCGGGCGTTGAAATCATTTCCACCCGGATCGATGAACCGGCGGAAGGCGCGGCTGCCCAGGTCATCCGTAATCATTACACCGCCGGCGTCCCGCCAGGCGGAGAACGCTGGCAGCTCCATCAATTGGGAGAATGCCTGGGGATCAAAGCTAACCGGCCGAGTGGTCTCGCGAATATTTCCTTGAAAACCCTGATAGCGGATATGTGAAGCCAACAAAGCATCTACGGTCGCTTCGGGCGATGGAGCGTTGCCGGTGACTGCCTCAAAAGGTGGCAGCTCGTTTAGCTTCAGCTGCTCCAGAGACTTACGCACCGTGGCGACCTCCTCTTCGGGCAGGCGGTCGGAGCTCCCATGACCGGGGAAATGCGCCCCGACAACTGCGATCTTGTCGGCGCTCCCCTCATGCACACCGCTTACGTAGGCGCGTCCCATCTCACCTACCCAGAAGGGATCTCCGCCGAAAGTCCGGATTCCCAGATCGCCGGCGCCCTGCGTGTGCGGGGTATCCAGCACATCCAGAGAGGGCCCCAGCAGGAGATTGAATCCCAGGTCAGATAGTTCCTTGCCCAAAACCGCCCCAACCTGGCGAGCCAGATCGGATTGCCAGGTCGCGCCGATGGCCATCTGGCTGGGCAAGGGCGTCAGCCCATTGATGATCTGGTCGTATGGCGCTCCATCCCCTTCTTGAGACACTCCAATCAGTAGAGGAATAAATGCGGGGGTAAACTCCTCGTTGGTCCCTGGATTCACCTGGGTCGACTGGGTTGCGGACCACTCATCGTTCTGCAATTGCCGGATAAGTTTCACGATACCCGTCAAAGTCTGTGGCTGGGCTTCGAAATTATCATTCTCCGCCGTCAAGATCACACCACCAATATGGTGATGGGTAATTAAGTCATAAATCTGCGAATCGGGACCGGCATCTGTGCCTTGGAAGCCTACCAGAAAAAGTTGTCCAACGCGTTCCTCTGGCGTCAGGCCCTGCAGAAGCGCCTGGGCCCGTTCGCTGGCTGTGTCGTTCTGCAAATTGGGAGCGGCCCTGCCCAGGGAGAGTGGGCTGACCATAAGGAAGATCAGGGAGATGTAGATCACCCGAACAAAAGAGTTGGCCTTCTTACGAGGACCGTGGTTCAGAGATTGCATGCTATGTTTATATACTACAGGCTGGCTTCTTGTTCGATTATTTTATGGATCAATACTCGGCGTTCAGCACCGCTCAATAATTCCAGCTTCCGAATGCCCAGAGGATCGATTTCGGTTCTTAACAGGCACAGCTCCTGCTCCGTGGGAGGGGGTGTCGGCTGGACCTCGGGGGCGATTTCAAGTGCGAAGCTGGTCTTAGACTGAATACGCTCGATCTTCACTCCCGGGTGGTAAGTGACCAAGCGCATTCTTCCTCCAGGACCTGCGAAATCGAATTGACCTAAATCTGAAATTAAGTAGCGTGGTCCAGTGCCATGGATGCGGGCCGGGTTGTGGCCTAATCCGGAGAGGTGATCCAATTTTGAGACGAAAGTCAACCTGGAATGGCGGGGAACATACAAACAAATGTCATTGAGGAACGTGGTGACGTCCGGAATCCCACCCGTTCCGGGCAGGCGCAATCTGGGATGGCGGTAGTCTTTCCCGAAGGCGATGTTGTTAAAATTGCCGTATGGATCGACCTGGGCGGGGCGAAAGAATTCCCTGGGCTTCAGGCAGGGGAGCACATCGGCTACGGCGCGTACAAAACCGACACTGGTCAACGCCCGATCCAGCCACAAGCTCTCGATGCGGGTGAGACCCAGAGGAGCAGGATCGCGGCAGACACCTTGGCCAATTGCCGATGCAAAGTAGAGGTTCGGCGCTCTGGTGTGACGTGCCAGCAGATATGCCGCTGCTATAAGCGGTGTAGCCAGCCCCTGGGCGACAATCTCCCCATCCTTTATCTGGCGAGCCGCGCAGACCACCATGATTTCGTCCGGTGTGAAACCTAGATTCGCTTCCATCAGCTGTCTGTCGATATGAGTCCGATTATGTTGGTTTGCTGCTCAGGCAGGGTGCCCCCAGCGATGTGATCTGCTTTCTTGGATGGAGTCGATCACTCTCCTTGCCAGCGAGGGATCGTCCGTGTAAATCCCATCCACCTCCTGGTCAAATAGCCGGAACATGTCACTGGCTTGATTGACCGTGTAAGCAAATATTTTCTTCTTATTCTGATGAACGCGTTCGATCAAAGTAGCCGTCACATCTTCGAGGCCAACGTGTAAGGATTGATAAGAGATCAGCAGCCTGCCAAAGCGTCCCCGCGCCAGAAATCCCTTTCTCCCGGACAGGGCCAGGAGCCCGACAGGCACGTCGGGCAGAAGCCGCTGGACGCGCCTGAGAGCTAGGGGATTGAAGGAAGAAAAGAGAACCCGATCGGTTGTATGGTAGCGTTTTACCAGGGCCGCCACCTTCTCCGGGAGGTCATCAAATGGCGAGGCATAGTTTGACAATTCAATATTAATTAATACATCCGGCCCAATTCTTTCGAATACTTGTTCCAGGGTGGGGATGGGTTCACCTTTGAACGCGACGTCAAAATGGGAGCCAGCATCCAGCTCGAGCAGGGCCTCCAGAGGCATGTCACTAACTTTTCCGGATATTTTCGTGGTTCGATCGACGGTTTGATCGTGAATTACCACGACGTGACCGTCCGCGGTTAGCTTCGCATCGAGTTCAATGCCGTCGGCGCCTTGCTGCAAAGCCAGGAGAAAGGCTGCGATGGTATTCTCTGGCGCGTGGGCACTGGCACCTCGGTGAGCGAAAATTATGGGGTGAGAAGGCTGTGCGAACATTCGTCATCCATTTTGCGAGTGTCAGTTGTAGGTTAATTTATGTTATCCCAACAAATGGCGCTTGTGGGTTCGAAGTGCGCCTGCGCCTTGAGCCCACAACCCCTTCTTTTTAAGAAGGTACGTTAATTTGTAACTTCTCAATAGGAAGGGGTGGGTGTTTGTTGGAGCGGGCGGAGCCCGCTCCAACAAACACCCACCCCCCCAATTATTGAGAAGATACGTTAATTTCATAATTCAACAAAGTAGGATTCCGCTGCTCGATCGATCAGAGCCCGTGTCATGGCAGGTTCCGTACCGACATAGTGAGCAATATCGATGATTTGGTCACAGAGATCGCGCGGATGCGAGGCGCGCAGCTTTCGCCCGCGCTTGATATACCATTCTTGTAGCAAATACGCCAGTCCTTGATTGCTATACGTCACCCCTTTTGATTCGGCCACCCGTCGAAAGATCTCCCGGTAGTCATCGAAATTCGGGTCAGTCACTTCAATTTTGTGTCTTAGGCGACGCAGGAAGGCTTCGTCCACCAGATCCTTGGGGGGCAGGTTCGTCGAAAAAACTACCAGGACGTCGAAGGGGACTTCTACTTTGCGACCAGTATGCAAGGTGAGGTAATCAATGCGATTTTCCAAAGGCACGATCCAGCGGTTCAGCAGGTCACGCGGCCGGACCAGCTGCCGTCCGAAGTCATCGATTAATAAAATACCCCCATTTGATTTGACCTGGAAAGGAGCCTCGTAGAATTTGTTGACGTCGTCGAAGACCAGGTCCAGACCCTCGAGAGTCAGTTCACCCCCGGTCACAATAAAGGGCCGGCGGATGTGCATCCACCGCGGGTCGCGGCGCGCCACAGCCCGCAACGAGCCTGTGCCCAATGCGGTGGCATCTTCATCGGGCGCCAACTTGTGATTGACAGAATCGTAGATCTTGACTACCTGTCCATCGATATAAATGGCGTAAGGAATGAACATGCTTTCTCGGAGGAGCGTATCGCCAATGGCCCGCGCGATGCTTGTTTTGCCGTTGCCAGGTGGGCCGTACAGGAAGATCGATGTCCCCGAATTTACGGCGGGGCCGATGTTGTTGAAAATCTTTTGTGAAAGTACCAGGTGGGAAAGGGTTTGCCGCAACATGCGGTGGGAGAAGAAGGTGCGGTGGCGGTTTTGTTTCCGGATGGCGTTGTTGTAATTTTGGATAGGGACTGGCGCTGGGCCAGCATATTGGCTACGTTCCAAAGCTTCGCGTGCTCGGGCTATACCTGCTCCGGTGATCGCATATTGGTATGACCCCTCTCCCAAACCCATCTGGGAAGTCTTAACTTCAACGAACTTCTCCCGTTTCAGGGTATCCAGGATCTGCTCCATGACTCCCGCAAAAGGCAGGGCGATCTCCTCGGCCAGTTTGAATCCAGTCAGG
>DASQQR010000257.1:0-2659 GCA_035643335.1 Anaerolineales bacterium | reverse complement strand
TGTGTAAGTAAATGCGTGGCCCAGATGGGTGGTATCGTACGGAGTAATCCCGCACACGTACAGGCTGACAGTGTCCCCGCGCGCCTGAAACTCATCACATTGATGGGTAAGACTATTGTAGAGCTTCACATGGCCCCCGCTATTCCGCGGCTGCCCGCGCCATATCCCGCAACACCGCGTGCAGGATGCCACCGTTCCGGTAGTACTTGATCTCTACAGGCGTGTCCACCCGGGCGATCATCTTGAACTCTTTGTCGCCCCCTTCGTCGTCTTTGGCATGAACACTGACTTCCTGGGATGGTTTAAGATCATCATTCAATCCCTCTATATCGTACACTTCGTAGCCCGTCAGGCCCAAAGACTCGGCATTCTCACCCTGTTTGAATTGAAGCGGTAAGACGCCCATACCGATTAGATTGCTGCGGTGGATCCGCTCGTAGGATTCCGCCAGCACCGCCTTCACCCCGAGCAGTATGGTCCCTTTCGCCGCCCAGTCACGGGAGCTACCCGTTCCATATTCTTTCCCGGCAATCACGATGAGAGGCGTCTTATCTTGAATGTATCGCATTGCGGCGTCATAGATAAACATCTGCTCACGGGTAGGATGATATACCGTGTAACCGCCTTCCACCTCCGGCACCAATTTGTTGCGGATGCGGATATTTCCAAATGTACCCCGCATCATCACATCGTGGTTACCGCGCCGTGAACCAAAGGAATTGAAGTCCCTGATTTCCACACCCCGCTTGATCAGATACCTGCCAGCAGGCGCCTCCACTGGGATAGCTCCAGCCGGCGAGATGTGATCGGTGGTTACCGAATCGCCTAACAAAGCCAGCACCCTGGCACCCTTAATCGGTTCAAGAGCAGGTACATCCGGGGTCAAGTCCGTGAAGAAAGGTGGCTCCTGAATATAGCTGGATTTTACATCCCATTCGTATAACTCACCACCGGTGATCTTAATATTGTTCCAGGTCTCGTTGCCACCAAAAACGTTAGCGTATTCCTCCGAAAACATCTCCGGTTCGAGCGATCTGCGGATGGTATCCTGAATCTCCTCCTGGCTCGGCCAGATGTCCGTGAGATAAACCGGGGTTCCATTAGGATCGTGGCCCAACGGCTCGCAGGTCAGATCGATGTCCATGGTCCCAGCCAGGGCATAGGCGACGACCAGCGGCGGGCTGGCCAGGTAATTGGCTTTCACCACCGGATTGATGCGACCCTCGAAATTACGGTTTCCGGACAGCACCGACGCCACCACTAAATCGCCCTGTTGGACCGCCTGACCGATCGGCTCTGGGACCGGCCCGCTGTTCCCAATGCAGGTCGTGCAGCCGTACCCCACGATGTGAAATCGCAGCGCCTCCAGGTAGGGCATCAGGCCGGAGGCTTCCAGGTATTTCGTCACCACCCTAGATCCCGGTGCCATACTGGTTTTCACCCAGGGTTTGACGTCCAGCCCCAGCTCCACTGCCTTCTTGGCCAACAAGCCCGCGCCGATCATCACCGACGGGTTGGAGGTATTCGTACAGCTTGTGATGGCCGCAATCACGATCGATCCATGCGATAAATTAGTCTGCTCCTCGGCAATCCTCAGGGGAACCTGGTGATGGCTATAAAGATCTCTGCGGGCTGGCTGGGGCATCTGCCATTCCTCGACAAGCTGGCCTCCTTCTCCCAGCCAGCGGATGTATCCCTCGTCCACGCTCGCATCAGGGTCGATTGTTTTACTGAAGGTGGTCCGCATGGATCTCCAGAACGCGCCCTTGGCATCCTCCAGAGGGACCCGGTCCTGTGGCCGTTTCGGTCCCGCCAGGCTGGGCTTTACCAGGGCCATATCCAGTTCCAGGGTATCGGAAAATTCCGGATCCGGCATCTCCTCCGATCTGAACAAGCCCTGTTCCTTACAGTAACGCTCGACCAGGTCTGCTAATTCGCCTGAGCGTCCTGTGCCGGCCAAATACCCCAAGGTAACCCCGTCAACAGGGAAGAATCCCATTGTGGCGCCGTATTCCGGGGACATATTGGCGATAGTCGCTCTGTCGGGAAGACTTAGCCGGCTCATACCCGGACCATAGAATTCCACAAATTTGCCCACGACGCCATGTGCGCGCAGCATCTGGGTCACAGTTAACACCAGGTCGGTCGCCGTAGCGCCGTCGGGCAACGCGCCTGTCAATTTAAAGCCAACCACTTCCGGCATCAGCATATAGATGGGTTGGCCCAGGATAACCGCCTCGGCCTCAATCCCTCCTACTCCCCAGCCAACGATCCCCAACGAGTTAATCATAGTAGTGTGCGAATCGGTGCCCACCAGGGAATCCGGAAAGGCTACCTCTCCGTCTTGGCTTGAACGCCGCATCACGACCTGGCCCAGATATTCAAGGTTCACCTGATGGACGATACCTGTCGCAGGAGGTACCACGCGGAAGTTCTGGAAGGCATGCGCCCCCCAGCGCAGGAATTCATACCGTTCGCGATTGCGCTCAAACTCCCGCTCGGCGTTATAGAATAATGCGAAGGTCGAACCGAAGCGATCCACCTGAACTGAGTGGTCGATCACCAGATCCACCGGGATAATTGGATTGATCTCCTTCGGGTCGCCACCCAGCCTGGCCAGCGCGCTGCGCATGGCCGCCAGGTCCACCACTGCAGGTAC
>DASQQR010000256.1:0-9789 GCA_035643335.1 Anaerolineales bacterium | reverse complement strand
CCCGTTCGCGTTGCGCCATAGGTCCATCCTAAAATAAAAGTGACGATGTCGTGACAGGATCCAAGGACCCCCTTCAATTTTGACATTGTCAGACAAAGTTAATGAAGAATAGCACAATAAGAAGGATTAAGTCAAGAAACTTTAACATAATCCAGCGTGTGAGGTGAGCATTTTCGGAAAAACGGTTGACTCGACCTTTTTATCCAGGTATAATCTGTGAAACAAATTTCAAACTTTGGGGTCTTCCGCTTTCAGCGGGATAAGACCGGGGTTTGGTGGGTTGTGGGGGTGCTTGGCACCCCCACAACCCACCAAACCCCACCTTTTTCCCGTTAGAAACGGGAGAGCCAAAATTTATTGCTCTCTCTGGGAGGAGTAAGGGTTAAGGGCACTGACAGAGAAGGAGGGGCCGGAGGCTGAGAGCCCCCTGCAGTTGCCCGCCACTGAATGTCGCCCAGAATGAGTGTTGAAGAAATCTTTCCATTAAGAAAGAGAGTAGACCAGCACGGGCAGCCCGTTACAGCGAAACCCTGATGATTGTCGGGGTGATGAGCGCACCGGGTAAAATCCGGTGAATTGAGGTGGTACCGCGAAAGAAATACCCTTTCGTCCTCGTATGGACGAAGGGTTTTTTTATTTTGGAGGTAGATCATGGCGCTTTCCAGACGTTACGACCCCCACGAGGCCGAGCCCCGTTTGCAAGCCTATTGGCGGGACTCCAAAGTCTACGATTTTTCATCCCAGGCTGATAGACCCATCTATTCAATCGACACGCCCCCACCGACTGTCTCCGGCCGCCTGCACCTGGGCCACTTATACTCGTATACCCAGACGGATGTGATGGCTCGCTACTGGCGCATGAGAGGGTTTAACGTCTTCTACCCTATGGGGTATGACGATAATGGTCTGCCCACCGAGCGTTTTGTGGAAAAACAGCTTGGGATACGTGCTGCTCAGATCCGGCGCCGGGAATTTATCGAGAAATGCGGGCAGATCAGCCGTGAATTCGAGAGCGATTATGAGTCGATATGGCAACGCCTGGGCCTTTCCATCGACTGGCGTTACACTTACCGCACAATCAATGCCGATTCGCGGCGCATCTCTCAACTTTCCTTTTTGGACCTGTACCACAAGAACCTGGTCTACCGCCGGCGCGCCCCTACAATCTGGTGTCCGGAATGCCAGACCGGCATAGCCCAGGCGGAGCTGAACGACTTGGAACGAGAGAGCCAGTTTGTCACCCTGGATTTCCGCCTGGAGGATGGCCAATCACTCCCGATCGCCACAACCCGGCCCGAGCTGCTGCCGGCTTGCGTGGCCATTTTCGTCCATCCGGATGATAAGCGATTTAGGGGCCTCATCGGTCATCGAGCAAGTGTGCCCCTTCTCAACCAGCAGGTTCCGGTTTTAGGTGATCGGGCGGTAGACCCGGAGAAGGGCACGGGCGTGGTGATGTGTTGCACATTTGGGGACACAACGGACAAGGAATGGTGGTTTACGTACGAGCTGCCCCTCGTCGAGGCCATCGCTCGGGACGGGAGCATGACCACGGCAGCGGGCCAGTACGCCGGCGCGAGCGTGAGCGAGGCTCGCAAACGGATTATTGACGACCTGGAGGCCAGCGGCCTGGTACTGGACCGCCAGCAAACTATCCAATCCGTGCGCGTTCACGAACGCTGTGATACGCCGGTTGAATATATCATGACCCAACAGTGGTTTATACGGGTACTGGAATACAAAGATGAACTGTTAGAAGCCGGTGAGCATCTGAACTGGTATCCTGAACACATGCGATCCCGCTACCGCTCCTGGGTTGAAAACCTGGCCTGGGACTGGTGCATCTCGCGCCAGCGAACCTATGGTGTACCTTTTCCGCTTTGGTATTGTCAGGCCTGTGGTGAAATTGCCCTGGCGGAGGAGAAACATCTCCCGGTCGATCCATCCGTGGACCGGCCAACCAGGCCATGCCATTGCGGTAGCAGCGATTTCACTCCTGAAGAAGACGTCTTAGACACCTGGGCAACCTCTTCGATGTCCCCGCAAATCGTGGGGCAATGGCCGGAGGGGAGCCGCGACGCGGAGGAGCAGCTGTATGAAAAAGTCTTCCCGTTCTCGTTGCGTCCGCAGGCCCACGATATCATCCGTACCTGGGCTTTCTATACTATCGCCAAGTCCCACTTCCACTTCAACCAATTGCCCTGGAAAGATGTAGCCATCTCGGGCTGGGGGATCGCCGGGGAAGGCATGGGGAAGATCAGCAAGAGCCGGGGGGGCGGGCCGATGCCCCCGCTGGAAGCCATCGAAAGATACTCCGCAGACGCCATTCGCTATTGGGCGGCCAGCACTGGGCTGGGAAAAGATGCGGTAATCCACGAAGGCAAATTCGAGAGCGGAGCTCGCCTGGTCACCAAACTCTGGAACGTGGCCCGTTTTAGCGAACGGTTTCTTGAGGGATACAAAGCACTTGAAGTGCCCAGCGGTGGCATTGAGCTAATCCAGGCAGAAATGCTATCCAGCGCGGACCGCTGGATTCTCTCCCGCTTACAGCGCCTGATCCGGCGAGCCACCGAACTACTGGAGAATTACGATTATGCAGCGGCACGGAGCGAGATCGAGGTTTTCTTCTGGAGCGAGCTGGCAGATAATTACCTGGAGATGTGCAAACAGCGTTTGTATAATGAAGCCGCCGCACAGCGAGAGGGCGCCCGCTTTACGTTGTATCACTGCCTGAGAACGACGCTGCTGCTACTGGCCCCATTCCTACCTTTTGTGACCGAGGAGATCTATCTTGGGCTG
The DNA here is from genome assembly GCA_035643335.1 of Anaerolineales bacterium. Classification (GTDB taxonomy): domain Bacteria; phylum Chloroflexota; class Anaerolineae; order Anaerolineales; family UBA4823; genus DASQQR01. The sequence continues at coordinate 6,993 of DASQQR010000256.1, read as the reverse complement.
TTCACCGAAAAAGAAGAGGTTCTCTCGGTACATATATCGCCGTGGCCGGTCGCGAATAAGTCGCTTGAAGATGATCTGGCCGACACGACTGGGGAGGCTTTGATCAAGGTCGCCACTGCGGTCCGCCGTTATAAAAGCGAACGCAGCTTACGGTTAAGCACCAACTTACACAGGCTGGAATTGGTAGTGCCTACCCCCAGATTGAAAGCCGCTCTGAAGGGCGCACAGGCCGACCTGATGAGCGTTGCCCGAGCTGAGCAGGTCGAGATCGTTGACAGTCTGGATCCCGAACTGGAGGCGATCGAGGTTGACGGCGATATCCGCATGGCGATCGCGCCGGCAGACTAGTTCGGATGGCCTTTAGGCCTGTAAGGCCAGGCGGCGGTCGGCGAGTTAATGATATGATATCTACCGGATAAATCAGAAATCAGGGGAGCAATCGGCAAGCGGCCCTGATTTTGAGAAACTTTGGAGCATTGATGTCCGATCACGTTCTTCCTAAAACCTATGACTTCAAGTCCACCGAAAGCCGGATCTACGATTGGTGGGCAGAGAACGGTTATTTCAAACCATCCAACGATCCAAACCGGCCGGACTTTGACCCCGAACTAAAGCCTTTTGTGATCTCCATCCCACCACCCAACGTGACCGGCGAACTGCATCTGGGTCATGCCATGTTCGTCTCCATGGAAGACCTGATGATCCGTTACCAGCGGATGAAGGGCAGGCCCACCTTATGGGTGCCGGGCACGGATCACGCCGGAATCGCCACCCAGCTGCAGGTTGAAAAAGCATTAGCCAAAGAAGGCCTCACTCGCGAGGAGATCGGACGGGATGAATTCCTGAAGCGCACCTGGGCGTGGAAGGAGAAATACGGCGGCATCATTACCCAGCAAATCCGCCGGCTGGGTGCGTCTTGCGACTGGAGTCGGGAGCGCTTCACCCTGGATGAAGGGCTTTCGAAAGCCGTGCGAGAAGCCTTCGTACAGCTGTTTGAGAAGGGCCTGATTTATCGCGGCCCGCGCTTGATCAACTGGTCGCCCGGCCTAAAGACGGCGGTCTCCGATCTTGAAGTGGAATATTCGCTTGAACCTGGGAAACTGTTTTACTTTAAATATATGCTGGCGGGTGCAACTGACACGAACGATCTTAACGGTTATATCCCGGTGGCCACGACGCGCCCGGAGACCATCCTGGGCGACACAGCCGTAGCCGTCCATCCAGAGGACCGACGCTTCCGGAAATTCGTGGGGCGCAAGGTCGTCGTACCGATCCTGGGCCGGGAAATACCGGTGATCACCGACGAATACGTTGACCGGGAATTTGGCACGGGGGCGCTCAAGATAACGCCCGGCCACGACCCGAACGACTATGGCATCGGGGAGCGTCACGGGCTGGAGATCATCTCGGTGTTGGACGAATCCGCTCAAGTCAACGAAAATGGCGGGCCATATGCCGGGCAGGATCGCTTCCAAGCGCGGGCGAATCTGTGGGAGGACATGCGTACGGCGGGCCTGGTCATCAAAGAGGAACCCTACATGCTGAACGTGCCGCGCTCCCAACGCGGCGGGGAGATCATTGAACCGATGGTCTCAACCCAGTGGTTTGTGAGCATGGAGCCACTGGCAAAAGCTGGCCTGGAAGCGGTGCGAGACGGGCGGATTGAGATCATCCCGGAACGGTTTGAAAAGGTCTACTACAACTGGTTGGAAAACATCGAGGATTGGTGCATCTCCCGCCAGCTATGGTGGGGGCACCGGATTCCGGTGTGGTACTGTGACGATTGCGGCGAGATCATTGTCTCCCGAGAGGATCCCACCCACTGCACAAATTGCGGGAGCACACACCGGCGGCAAGACCCCGACGTCTTAGACACGTGGTTCTCATCCGGCTTGTGGCCCTTCTCCACCCTGGGTTGGCCTGATGAAACCCCGGATTACAAATACTTCTATCCGACCTCCGTTATGGAGACGGGTTACGACATCCTTTTCTTTTGGGTAGCGCGCATGATCATGTCCGGACTGGAGTTCACCGACCAGGTGCCCTTCGATACCATTTACCTGCATGGCCTGATCCGCGATGAGGACGGCAAGAAAATGAGCAAGACGTATGGCAATGTGATCGATCCACTGGAGGTAATGGACGAATTGGGCACGGATGCCCTACGGTTCACCCTGCTGGTGGGCTCCACGCCGGGCAATGACATGAACCTGAGCTTGAAGAAGGTGGAGGCCAATCGCAATTTTGCTAACAAGATCTGGAATGCAACTCGTTTGGTGATCCGTTCCCTGTCCCGGGCCCCGACAGTTCCTCAAGGTGACCCGGAATGGACTCTGGCCGACTCCTGGATCTGGGCGCGCGTACAGACATTGATCCGAGATGTGGAGCGGCTGTTTGGAAACTACCAGTACGGGGAGGCTGGCAGACAGATTTACGAATTTTTCTGGGGCGAATTCGCCGATTGGTACCTGGAGATCGCCAAGCTGCAGTTGGATGAAGGTGGAGACCGGGCTTTCTACACCGCCTACACAATGGTCCGGGCGCTCGATCTCACCTTGCGCCTGTTGCACCCGTTCACCCCGTTTGTGACCGAAGAGCTATGGGGGCATTTGAAGAGCGCGGCCCAGGATCGTGGCCCCCGATTCGCGCCGAAGGACGGTTGGGAAAAGGCGTTGATCATCGCCCAGTGGCCAGAATCACGCCCGGAAGAGAGCTGGGAAAAAGGGAAAGTCGCCGATTTTTCGCTGGTGATGGACATCGTCCGCGCCATCCGCAACCTGCGGGCGGAGAAAAGCATCCAGCCCGGCCGACTGATTCCCGCCACGCTGGTTTCCGCAGCTTATGCCCATGTCCTGGAGGAGCAGACCCCTACGATCTCCGCGCTGGCTCACCTCCGCCCGCGGGCCCTGACCATTCTGCGAGAACTGGACGAGAAACCCGAGGGGAATATCGGCCTGGTCGTGGGCACTGTGGAGATCTATCTACCCCTGGCGGGCCTGGTAGACTTGGAAGAGGAGCGTGCCCGGTTGGAAAAGGATTTGGGGGAGGCGGAAAAACAGATTCAGCGCCTGGAACAGCTCCTGTCCAGCCCGTTCTCCGAAAAAGCCCCTGAGCCCGTGGTACAGAAGGAACGGGACAAACTGGAAGGTTACAGAGAAACCGCCGAGAAAATCCGCGCCCAACTACGGGTATAGAAGAGTGAAAACCATACTGACAACTGATTGAGAAAGGAGAAAGAAATGACCGACCACGTTTATAAGAAGATCGAATTGACCGGTTCTTCCGAGATCAGCATGGAGGATGCGGTGAAGAACGCCATCGCCAAGGCGGCTGAGACCATTCGCAATATGCGCTGGTTCGAAGTCATCGAAACCCGCGGCTATATTGAAGATGACCAGGTAGCTTACTGGCAGGTCACCTTGAAGATCGGTTTCACTATTGAAGATTGAGGCAGGCACATATGCATAAGGAAGAAATCATTCGCGCTCTCCAAGAAGGGCGCGAAGAACTCCTCGACTCCATTGACGGCCTCTCCGATGAAGCAATGGTCGAGGAAAGTGTGTTCGACGATTGGACAGTCAAGGATATCCTGGCCCACCTGACCATGTGGGAGGCCGAGCTGGTGAAGCTGCTGTGGCAGGCTCGCCAGGGCCAGAAGCCGACGAGCGTGCATTTCTCGAATGTAAGCATGGACGAGCAAAACGCCAAATGGCACCGTCAGAACAAAGATCGTCCTCTGGAACGGATTTTGGATGATTTCCACGGTGTGCGCCTGCAAACCATCCGCCGGGTTGAGGCCCTCTCCGATGCAGACATGACCGATCCCAACCGCTATCCGTGGCTCGAGGGCACGCCGTTATGGAAATGGATCGCCAGCGACAGTTTTGAGCACGAGGCCGAACATCTCGCCCAGATCCGAGAATGGAGGCAGTGAAAGCATATGAAATTCGGCGTTGTCTTTCCCCAGACTGAAATTGGAGACGACCCCGCCGCCATCCGAGATTATGCCCAGACGGCTGAAGATTTGGGATATGCTCACATCCTGGCATACGACCACGTATTGGGAGCGAATCGAGACAGGCCGGGAGGCTTCAAAGGACCCTACGACCACACCTCGACTTTTTGCGAACCTTTCGTGCTGTTCAGCTTCATGGCGGGGTTCACGCAGAACATCGAATTCGCCACCGGCATCATCATCCTGCCCCAACGCCAGACTGCGCTGGTGGCGAAACAGGCCGCCAATCTGGATGTATTGAGCGGTGGGCGTTTGCGCCTGGGGGTCGCCTTGGGGTGGAATAAAGTAGAGTACATTGCTCTTGGAGAAGATTTCCACACCCGCGGCCGGCGGATTGAAGAACAAGTGACCCTGATGCGAGAACTATGGACTAAGCCGCTGGTGAAGTTTGAGGGTCGCTGGCACAGTATCCCGGATGCTGGGATTAACCCCTTGCCGGTACAGCGGCCGATTCCGATCTGGTTCGGCGGCCATGCAGATCCGGTCCTGCGCAGGACCGCCCGCATGGGTGATGGTTGGATGACGAACGTCGGATCTGCTGGACAGGCCAAAGCGGATTTAGAGAAGTTGAACCACTATCTGGTCGAGGCGGGACGGGAGCCTGCCAGCCTGGGTATGGACGCACGCATTCTCTTTGGAGATGGAGACCCCCGTTCGTGGAAATCCACGATCCGTGACTGGGAAGATTTGGGTGCCACTCACATGTCCCTGAATACAATGAGACACGGATTCGAAAAGCCAGCGGATCACATCAATGCCTTGCGGTCGTTTGCCGAGGCAATCAGTCTTGACTGAACTCATTTGCTATCCGGAGGTTTAAATGCTCGCGCGCGTCAATAATTTCTCGATGGCCTATGACGATCAAGGAGGAGGCCGGCCCCTGCTGCTTATCCACGGGTTTCCACTGAACCGGAACCTTTGGGAGCCACAAATCAGCGACTTATCCGCTGTTGGGCGGATCCTGGCACCCGATTTGCGCGGCCATGGCGGGTCAGAGGCGGTCAGCGGGCCTTATTCTATGGATTTGTTGGCCGGTGATTGCAACGCACTGCTGGACGAGATCGAGATCGAGCAACCCGCGGTTATCTGCGGTCTTTCAATGGGCGGCTACATAACCCTGGCGTTTTACCGGCGCTATCCCCAGCGGGTTGCGGGACTGATCCTGGCCGCCACCCGGGCTGGCGCGGACTCAGCGGTGGGCAAGGCTAACCGAGATAAGATGGCTTCACTCGCTAAGGAGCAAGGTGCCGGCGCGGTGGCAGCCGAATTACTTCCGAAGATGCTGTCGCCGCGAACTTACGCGGCCGATCCCGAATTGGTTGAGCGCGTCAGCCAAATCCTGAAGGCAAACTCGGTAGAGGGGATCATTGGGGATCTAATGGGGATGAAAGGGCGGCCCGATTCAACCGTCACGCTTCAGCAAATCAACGTGCCCACCCTGATCATCCACGGGGTAGACGATCAATTGATCCCCCTGGCAGAAGCCGAATCCATGCACGCGGCCATCCAGGATTCGCGGTTGCACGTCGTGGCAGAGGCAGGGCACTTGCTCAACCTGGAACAGCCCGACGTGTTCAACCAGGCGGTCCGAGAATTCCTGCAATCTATATAGAGATTTCGAGACCCTCGAAATATTAAATCGCGCGCCAGACACGGTAGATCCATTGACAATTTAGAACACATGTGCTAGACTTAACTCGCCTAATCCCCCCCAATTCAATCTTATTTACGCGAAAGGAGAGTGAGCTATGTCTCAGCACCCGGTTGTCCACATCGAATTCTCGACCAAGGATCGAGAAGTATCCGGCAAGTTTTACGCGGATTTGTTCGGCTGGAAAGTCGAGCAGATGCCTGAGATGAACTATGCCACATTTGAGGCTGAGGGCGGTCCAGGTGGTGGTTTTAATCCGGTGACGAAAGAGAACCCAGCCGGGACAGTGGTCGTCTATATTGGTACGGATGACATCGATGCCAGCCTAGCCAAGGCGGAATCCTTGGGCGGGAAGACGCTGGTCCCGAAGAGCGAAATCCCCAATTATGGCTGGTTCGGTATGTTCCAGGATCCAACCGGCAATGTGGTTGGGCTGTACACCGCGATGGGAGAATCCTGAATTGCCTTCAACACCATTTGATCGATCTCAACAACCTATCTAATTGAGCAAGGTCACCAGCAGAAATTGGTGACCTTGCTGTCTGCTGAATGTACAGGAGGCTCGCAAAATGATCCGTAAAATAACTACATATAAAGTAAGAGGCGATAAGCTGCGGGAAGTTGAGCAAGCGATCGTTGAGTTTGTTGCTTCTATCGGGGAAAATGAGCCGCGCACATTCTATGCCGCCTACCGGACGGATGAAGAGAATACCTATTTCCACATTATGGAATTTCCCGACGCTCAGGCCGAGGCTTACCACCAGAAAGCACCCCACACCATGAAGTTCGTGGATGTCCTGTATCCCAACTGTGAGGTACAACCGCATTTTATGGAGCTCACGTTGCTGGAGAGTACGTCGTCTGCTGATTAATTCGAAAGGCTTTGGATATTGCCGATCTCAAACCTCCCAAAGGTTGCGGGTTGATTCTACTCACGGATGCCTTAGCTTTCCAGGATACTCTCCAGCCGAATTTACGATCAAACCTTCGGGAGGTTTCCCCGCGTTCAGCTGAACGAGTTTCCGCCATGGTCGATTTCAAACACATTTATGACCAGGAGGCGAGCGCCTACCACAGAATGATCGCGGCGGAGGATGTGGATGGCAATTTGTTGCCCGCCATCGAGCGGATTGTGGCTCCGAGTGGAAAACGTGTACTTGATTTAGGGACCGGAACGGGGCGGATCCCGCTGCTGCTTCGTGAACATGCCGCCCAGCTGGTAGGCCTGGACTTACATATGGGCATGCTGTGTGAAAATGCGGGACAGAGACGCAGCGTGAGCGGCAGTTGGGGGCTGGTGCAAGGGGATATGAGGGCTCTGCCTTTT
>DASQQR010000255.1:0-6827 GCA_035643335.1 Anaerolineales bacterium | reverse complement strand
CACTGTCGGGGCCGGCATCGCCGTTAGCAGTACCGGAGCCGCCGCGATCGGATCGATTGCCGAGAAGCCAGAGACCTTTGGGCGTGCGATCATATTTGTCGGCCTGGCGGAAGGTATCGCCATCTATGGATTGATTATCGCATTCTTGCTTTTGAACCGTTAGGTGTTCCATGAAGATGTTGGTTATCGGCCATCAGGAGGCGGTTTTGGGGTTTTCACTGGTTGGCGTCCATGGTCGTGCGGTCAACTCTGCTGAGGAAATCAACCACGCGCTGGATGAGGCCTTGGCGTCATCCGATATCGGCATTGTGCTCGTAACCGCCGATGTGGCAGAATGGATCGGGGCAAAAATGGATCGACTCAGGTTGCATAGCACCGTGCCGCTCGTCGTTGAGATTCCAGGCCCACAAGGCGTGCCGCCGGACCAACCCTCCCTCAGAGAAGTCGTCATGCGCGCGATCGGGGTCGAAATATGAGATCCGTAGACGAGAATATCGAAGCCCTTTCTCGAGCGGTGCTCAGCGAGGCGCGTAGCCAGGCTGAGCAGATCCTGGCTGAAGCCAGGGAAAGAGCCGACGCCATCCGGCAGCGTGCCCGCCAGCAAGCAGATGCTGAACGGGAAGAGATCCTGGAGCACGCCGCCCAGGAAGCCGAGCGCGTCCGCGGCCAGGCGGTTGCCGCCGCTCAACTGAAGGCCCGCACACTGCATTTGGAGCAACGCGAAGAGTTGTTGGAGGGTGTTTTCAAAGCTGCTCGCGAACAGCTGCTCAGTGTACCAGGGTGGAAGGATTACGATCAAATCGCGGTTAATCTGCTCCGTGAAGCTCTGCAGCATTTGGGTGCCAGCTCCGCTCAGGTTCGGGCTGATGAAACCATCCGGAAGTTTTTGACGGACCAGGTGCTGGCTGATATTTCCGAGGATCTGAACGTACAGCTGCAGGCTGGGCCTGTCCTGGACCAGGGCATCGGCGTGATGGTGCAGACGATGGACGGGCATCTCCAGTATGACAACACACTGGGAACGCGCCTGAGCCGCATGCAGAATTCGCTGCGCGCCAGGGTATACCAGATTCTAACCGGAGAGTCACCATGAGCCAGCAGATTGGGGTAGTAACCTGGATCAGCGGTCCGGTGGTGCGCGCCCGGGGATCGCGCAAGGTCAGCATGCTCGAATTGGTTGAGGTGGGCCAGGAGCATTTAGTAGGTGAAATCATTGGATTAGAGCGAGATATCATCACCATTCAAGTATATGAGGAAACATCGGGTATGCACCCCGGCGCGCCGGTGTATGGCACAGGGTTACCGCTGTCGGTGGAACTCGGACCCGGCCTGCTGGGCAGCATTTTCGATGGCATCCAGCGCCCCTTGCCCATCATACAAATGCGCACGGGTTCGTTCATTAGCCGGGGCATGCACTTGACCCCGCTTTATCGCAAAGATCGTTGGGATTTCACCCCGCAGCTCAATGCGGAAAACCAGGTCAGCGGGGGTGCCATCTTAGGAACGGTTCCGGAGACCCCGGTGCTGGAACACCGGGTCATGGTGCCTCCTGAGATGAAAGGTACGCTTACCTGGATAGCGCCACCTGGGAAGTATACCGTTGAGGAGCCCATTGCTCGCTTGCTCACGGATGAGGGCGAGCAAGAATTGACCATGCTTCAGCGCTGGCCTGTGCGTCGGCCGCGCCCTTACCAGTCACGTCAGGGACATGCTGAACCTTTGATCACCGGTCAGCGTGTGCTGGACACCTTGTTCCCCCTGACCAAAGGCGGCGCCGCTGCTATTCCTGGCGGATTTGGGGCCGGAAAAACGGTAACCCAACAAAGCATTGCCAAGTGGTCGGATGCGCAGGTGGTCGTTTACATCGGTTGCGGCGAACGCGGTAACGAGATGACCGAGGTTCTGCAAGAATTTCCGAAATTGATTGATCCGCGCAGCGATCGCCCCTTGATGGATCGCACGGTGTTGATCGCCAATACCTCCAACATGCCAGTGGCGGCCCGCGAGACCAGCATCTACACGGGTATCACCATCGCTGAGTACTATCGGGACATGGGTTACGATGTAGCCCTCATGGCCGATTCGACTTCGCGTTGGGCGGAGGCCTTGCGTGAGGTTTCCGGGCGCCTGGAGGAAATGCCCGCTGAGGAGGGTTATCCGGCCTATCTGGCCGCCCGCCTTGCCGAGTTTTATGAACGCGCTGGTCACGTGGAAGCGTTAAATGGCCGGCATGGTTCGGTGAGCGTGATCGGGGCGGTTTCCCCTCCAGGGGGCGACTTCTCAGAACCCGTCACACAGAATACCAAGCGTTATATTCGCTGTTTCTGGGCGCTGGACAAGAACCTCGCCTCCTCTCGTCACTTTCCATCGGTAAATTGGCTGGATAGCTATAGCGAGTACCTGGAAGACGTGTCCGACTGGTGGCTCGACCAGGTAGGTCTGGACTGGTACCATGCGCGCACTCAAGCCATGGAGATCCTGAGTGAAGAAAGCCACCTCTCGCAGATCGTCAAACTGGTGGGGCCGGATGCGCTGCCTGACGAGCAGCGTTTGATCCTTGAAACCGCCCGCTTGTTGCGTGAGGGCTTTTTGCAGCAAAACGCCTTGGACGAAGTGGATGCCTATTCGAACGTTCACAAGCAAATTCAGATGTTAGGCTTGATCCTCCATTTTCATCAACGCGCCCTGCGCATCATCAAGCGTGGTGCCCACATTGGCGTGATCCACGACCTGCCCGTTGTTAACCAGTTGATCCGTATGAAAGAGGCCGTGCCCAACGATGCTCTCGGCCAGCTGGATGAGATCCGCGAGCGAATCAATGAACAGATGGACCAATTGGAGCTGGAGTACCAATGAGCGAATACGTAGAGCAGGGAGGCCAGGAAGTCGTTGGCGTAGCCCGCGTCGAGGGCCCGATCGTGGTGGTCGAAGGCGCTGGCAGCGTTGGCTATGACGAAGTCGTGGAGGTCATTGATCCCCTGGGACGTTTGCGTCACGGCCGTGTGCTCGAAGTTGGCGAGGGCATCGCTGTTGTGGAGGTTTTCGCCGGCACCACCGGCCTGTCGATCGACGGTACACGCATTCGCTTTCTGGGAGGTCCTTTGCGCATCCCGGTAGCCGAAGAGATGCTGGGTCGTGTTTTTGATGGTTTGGGGCGGCCAATGGACAGCGGTCCGCAGCCGTTGACCGACCACTACGCTGATATCAATGGACAACCCATCAACCCCACGGCCCGGGTATATCCGCGCGATTATATCCAGACTGGCATCTCGGCCATCGATGGCATGAACACGTTGGTGATGGGCCAAAAACTGCCCCTCTTCTCGGGTGCTGGCTTGCCTCACGACGAGCTGGCCGCGCAGATCGTGCGTCAGGCGACCCTGGGCGCTCCGGTGGGCCAGTCGCCATCCACTTCGGATCAATTTGTCATCGTCTTCGCAGCCATGGGCGTCAAGAACGATGTGGCCGCTTATTTCCGGGCTTCTTTCGCCGCCAGTGGCGCCTTGACCCGGGTAGCCATGTTCCTCAATCTGGCCGATAACCCGCCCGTGGAGTGTCTGGTGACGCCGAGGGCCGCCCTGACCCTTGCGGAATACCTGGCTTTTGAACGGCAGATGCACGTTTTGGTTATCCTGACCGACATGACCAATTATTGCGGAGCACTGCGCCAGATATCCAACATCCGCGGCGAGGTGCCCAGCCGCAAGGGTTATCCGGGTTACCTGTACAGTGATCTGGCTTCCTTGTACGAGCGCACCGGCCGCATAAAAACCAGCCAGGGTTCCATCACTCAGATCCCCATCCTGACTATGCCCAACGATGACATCACTCATCCGGTACCCGACCTTACCGGTTACATCACCGAAGGCCAAATTGTTCTTGGCCGCGATCTATCCCACCGCGGTATTTACCCGCCTATCAATGTGTTGCCCAGCCTGTCTCGCTTGATGAAGGATGGCATTGGAAAAGGCAATACCCGCGCCGACCACAGCCACCTCTCGGCGCAGCTCTACGCAGCTTATGCTCACGTGCAGGATGTGCGTTCGCTGGCCTCAGTCATCGGAGAAGAGGAACTTTTAACCGTAGATCAGCACTACCTTGAATTTGGAAAGGCCTTCGAGGGTCAATTCATCAACCAATCGCTGAACGAAAACCGGACGATTGAAAAAACGTTGGAGATTGGCTGGCGTTTGCTTTCCATGCTTCCTGAAGAGGAACTCACCCGCCTGAGTCTGGAGGAAATTAAGCAATATTATCGGGGCCGCGATGGCGCGCATTAACGTTCCGCCCACCCGCAGCAGTTTGCTGCAATTGAAAGAGGATTTGAAATTCGTACGCCAGGGTTATGAGATTCTCGACCGTAAGCGAGAGGTGTTGGCCAATGAGCTCATTCAGTTGGCTCATGACGCCGAGGATCTGGAGGAGCAAATGGCGGGTGCGCTGGCGGCTGCATATCAGGCCTTGGAGCGGGCCAAGCTTACCATGGGCCGGGAGCATGTCGAATGGGCCGCGTTGGCCGTGAATAAGACCGTAGAGGTACGGCTGAAGTTCCACGGCGTTATGGGGGTGCCCGTCCCGCAAGTCGAGGCCCGCGGCGCCCCCCCGGAGATGCCCTACAGCATGGGGGATACGACCGCTGCGCTGGATGAGGCCAGCGCAGCCTTCCGGGAGGTCCTGGCTCGCATCCCTGAACTGTCGATGTTGGAGACAGCCGTCTGGCGCCTGGCCGGCGAACTGCGTAAGACTCAGCGCCGGGTCAACGCCTTACAATATATCTTTATCCCCGACTACGAGGAGACCATCGACTTCATCGAGAGCACGCTGGAGGAACGCGAAAGGGAGGACATCTTCCGCCTGAAGTTGCTCAAGACCAAAATAACTCACCCAACGATCGGCCCGCCCACTCACGAATACGAACAGCCCTATGGGGAAACCGAGGCCGGAGAAGAATAGCTCAAGGGCATCCCCCATCTGTCTCTTGCCAGCGCAAATCCCAAATGCTTTGCGGGGTTCATTTAAGATATAATACCGTTCCACCAATACGTATCAGAAATACGACTTCCTGAATCGCACTGGAGGTCAGTCATGCCCTCGGACATAAACGAACAAATCGAGCGTCGCCGCCAGCGCGCCCGCGACGAGATTACCAAGGTCGTCAACAAAGGCAATCACCCGCTCTTCAGCCCCTTCGAAGTCACCTCCATATCCGGGCGGACCTACCGGGTGGAAATCCACGCCCTCGACGAATTTGAGAACATCTGCACCTGTCCCGACTACCGCACCAATCTGATCAGCACCTGCAAACATATCGAAGGTGTGCTCCTTTACCTCAAAGAGGAGTACGGCGAGCGCATACAGGCCCTGGCCCGAGAGCGCCCCCGCGGCACGCAAATTTACCTGCACTATGGCGTGGACGTGACCGTTCGCGTGGCGCTGCCCCTCCCGGATCGTCCTATACTGCATGACCTCTTGACCCGCTACTTCGACCCCAGCGGCGTATTGGTCGGTTCAGCCCTTCAGGCCTTGCCTGCTTTGTTGGCGGCTATCGAGAACCTCCCGCCTCGTGACCGGGCTCTTGTGCGCGTCGGCGAGGCGGTGCGCGAACATCTGGAACTGCTGCAGGATCGCCAGGAAATTCAGAGCCAGAAAGAGTGGTTTCTGGATCAGGTCCGTCGCGGCAACCGCACCTTCGGCGTGCTCGCCACACGGCTGTACCCGTACCAGGAAACAGGCGCCATGCACCTGGCCTTCGGCCGCCGGGCTATGCTGGCCGACGATATGGGCCTGGGCAAAACCGTGCAGGCCATCGCCGCCGCGGCCTTGCTCAAGGAGCTGCGCGACATCCAGCGCGTCCTGGTGATTTGTCCCGCCTCTCTCAAACACCAATGGGCCCGCGAAATCCGCCGCTTTACTTCGCTATCCGTGACCGTCGTGGAGGGAAAACGGGAAGACCGCCGGGGCCTGTACAAGGACCCGTCATTTTTCAAAATCATCAATTACGAACTGGTGCGTTATGATCAGGACGAGCTCCAGGATCTTCACATCGACCTGATTATCCTGGACGAAGCCCAGCGCATTAAGAACTGGCGCACCAAGACTGCCGGGATGGTCAAGCAGCTCCAAAGCCGCTATGCCTTCGTGCTCACCGGCACGCCCCTGGAAAACCGCCTGGATGAGCTCTACAGCATCTTCCAGTTCATCGATCCGCGCATCCTCGGCCCATTGTGGCATTTCAACGACCGCTTCTACGAGCTCGAAAAGCGTCCCACTGGCACCTACAAGGTCCTGGGCTATAAGAATTTCGACGAGTTGCGCGCTACCATCGCCCCCTACGTCCTGCGTCGCACCCGGGAGGAAGTCCTGGAAGATTTACCTGAGCGGGTGGACAATCACTTCTTCGTCGAGATGAGCGACCCTCAGTGGAAGGCCTACGACGAATTCAAGGAGACCGTCGCCCGTTTGGTAGCTAAGGCACACCGCGTCCCGCTCACCCCCAAGGAGCGGGAGATCCTCATGATGTGCCTGGTGAAAATGCGCATTATCTGCGACGCCCTGGCTTTGCACGATAAGGAGCTCCCTCCCAGGGAGCATGAGCGCACCGGCCCCAAGCTGGGCGAACTGGGACAGATCCTCAACGACGAGATCGCCTCCAACGGTCACAAGGCAGTCGTCTTCAGCCAGTGGTCGGGCATGCTCGCGCTGACCGAACCGGTGATCCAGCGCGTTGGCCTGGGTTACGTCAAGTTGACCGGTGACGTGCCCTCCCAAAAGCGTGGCGACCTGATCGAACGCTTCTTCAACGAGGACGATTGCCGCGTCTTCCTCTC
>DASQQR010000254.1:0-9067 GCA_035643335.1 Anaerolineales bacterium | reverse complement strand
CACGGTGTTTTTCGCATGGTTGTGCGCCTGGAGGGAGAGACCATCCATCAACTGGAACCTGTTATGGGTTATCTCCACCGCAATCATGAGAAAATCGGTGAGCGCAACACCTTCATTATGAATATGCCTTTCACCGATCGCCTCGATTATCTGTCGTCGATGAGCAACAACTTTGGCTACGCCCTGGCGGTCGAGAAGTTGATGGGCGTCAAGCCGCCCGAGAGGGCAGAATATCTTCGCGTCATGATGGCGGAGCTGACCCGCATCAGCAATCATGTCTGGGCGATCGGCTTCCTGCTCAACGATCTGGGAGCGTTTTTCACCCCGGCTCTGTACGCCATTGAGGAGCGAGAGCTCATCCTGGATATCTTCGAGGCCGTCGCTGGCTCTCGCATGATGTGCAATTATTTCCGCTTTGGTGGTGTTGCCCGTGATCTACCTGAAGGCGTGTTTGAAAAGATCAAAGAGTTGGTCCTCGAGCGCTTACCGCGCAAGATTGATGAGCTGGATGCCTTCCTGACCCAAAATGAGATCATTCGAACACGCTGTGAAGGCGTGGGTGTGCTTACCCCTGAGGAGGCGATCGCATATTCTACTGCCGGACCGGTCCTACGAGCCTCCGGGGTGCCGTACGACGTCCGCCGCGCTGACCCATACAGCATCTATGATCGTTTCGATTTCGATGTCGCTGTTCGCTACCATGGCGATGTCTACGATCGTTATTTAATCCGCATGGATGAGATTCGCCAGAGTCTGCGCATCCTGGGGCAGGTCGTCCGGGATATGCCCAAGGGGCCAATCCAGGAGGGCAAACCCCAGTACCAGGTGCGCGTTCCCGCTGGCGAAGCTTATGGAAGGGTAGACGGCCCCAAAGGGGAGCTCGGTTTCTATGTCGTCTCGAATGGCAAGCCCAACCCCTGGCGCTATCATGTGCGCGCCCCATCTTTTATCAACCTTACTGCGATGAACGAAATGTGCAAGGGCAACAAGATTGCCGACGTGGTTGCCATTCTGGGCTCCATCGATATTGTGCTGGGCGAAACCGATCGCTAGCTTGGAGGGAGATAACTTATGTATGGATTTGGGCTTCTGAAAGGGTTAGGGGTAACCTTGAAACATTTTGTCGAGACCTATGTCGACGATATCAAGTGGCTGGGTAAAAATCGGTATTACTCTTCTGAGGGCATCGCCCATCGTTCGAGCACCCAGACCAGGGGCATTTTCACCGTGCAATATCCGGAAGAGAAGTTGGTAATACCGGAAGAGTTCCGTTTTATCCCCTTCTTGCTCTACGAGGTGGATGAGCACGGTGAACAACAGGATCGCTGCACTTCTTGTGGCATCTGCGCCAAGGTCTGCCCGCCGCAGTGTATCTGGATCGTCCGGACCAACGATCCCGAAACCGGCCGTCCCGTTCCCGAACCCGAAGAGTTTTACATAGATGTGGACATCTGCATGAACTGCGGTTTTTGCGCCGAGTACTGCCCATTTGATGCCATCAAGATGGACCACGATTATGAACTCTCGGTCTATGACCGTCATAGCCGGAATATCTTTAATAAAGAGAAGCTCTCTAAGCCAGTTTCCTATTATGCCTCCATCCGGCCCACAAATTACGCCCGGGAGGAGGCGGCGAGAGCCGAGGCTGAAGCTGCAAAGGCGGCCCGTCGAGCGGGCCGAAAGTAGGATGGGGCACGTCTGAGCGGGTCTGGCGACGGCCACCCATCTCAATCTGATGTACAATAGTGTTACCGACTTGTTATTCCCGGCTCGATCCATTCCTGCCTTGCGTGATCTGCGTGGTGACGCGTGGGCACGTTTGATTGACCAGGTCCTGCGCGCCGATCCGGCTGACCCGCAGCGTATCGCGCTGGTTCTGCTAATGGTCCGGCTGGCCGGGTGTACTGGCTGCCAGCCGGACTCATATCGAGCGATGGACGGTTGCGCCCGCTGCGGCCGAGAAGTCATCAAGGAATTCCGGGGCAGCGACCGGGAACTACTCAATTTGTATAATACTGCAAAGCAGGATGTTTTTGACTTTTTAGGTTGAATTAAGGAAATTTGGTATGGCAAAAGGTAAAGTTAGTCAAGAAGCGATCATGGCTGCCTTGAGCAAAGTTCAGGAGCCAGAGCTACACAAGGATCTGGTCACGCTAAATATGGTGCAGGATCTGGAGATCGACGGGGATAAGGTCAATTTTACAATTATGTTGACTACTCCGGCTTGCCCCTTGCGGAATCAAATCGAGCGGGAAGCCCGCGCGGCAGTCACTGCCCTTCCTGGTGTCGCTTCGGTGGGCATTAAATTCGATTCGAACGTCCCTAGCGATGGCCGCCAACGCGGATTGCTTGAACTTCCTATTCGCAATGCGGTCGCCATCGCCTCCGGCAAAGGCGGGGTGGGGAAAAGCACAGTGGCTGTTAACGTGGCCGTCGTCCTGGCCGAGAGTGGTGCCCGCGTTGGCCTGTTGGATGCCGATATCTACGGTCCGAACATTCCCACCATGATGGGTGTCAACCACTTGCCGCCACCGGGCGATGGCAAACTCTTCCCGGCTGAGGCCTACGGGGTTAAACTCATGTCGATCGGCTTTTTGGTGAAGCCGGAGCAGCCCCTGATCTGGCGCGGCCCGATGCTGCATTCTGCCATCCGCCAGTTTCTCACCGATGTTGTCTGGGGCGAATTGGATTACCTGGTAGTCGATCTCCCCCCCGGAACCGGTGATGCCGGTTTGAGCCTGGCGCAGTCGATGCCCTTGAGCGGTGGTGTCATCGTCACTTTGCCCCAGCAGGTCTCGTTAGATGATGCCCGGCGTGGTCTGGAGATGTTCCGGCAGCTCAATGTCCCGGTCTTTGGCGTTGTGGAGAACATGAGCTACCTGGAACTGCCTGATGGTACCCGCATGGATGTTTTCGGCACCGGGGGCGGCGAGCGGCTGGCCAGGGAGTCTGGAGTGCCATTTATCGGTGCCATCCCGATGGATCCGGCAGTAAGGGAGGGTGGTGATAAGGGCGTGCCTGTAGTGGTCAGCCATTCCGATTCGCCGGTGGCTCAGGCTTTGCAAAGTGTCACCAGAGATCTGGCCGCCAAAGTAAGCGTCGCCGCTGTTCAACAGAACGACTTTATTCCGATTAACATGATTGGATAGTACCACCCTCGTATGCAACCAGTCGTTATTGGTATTCGCTTTCAGAAAGTTGGTAAAGTTTATCACTTCGATGCGAGTGATTTTAGAGATATTCAGCCCGGCGATTTCGCGATTGTAGAAACCAGCCGGGGGCGCCAATTGGGGGAAGTGGTTCAGATCCTGGACCTGCCTAAATCTTCGCCGGAAGGAAATTGGAAATCGATCCAGCGCAAAGCTACGCCCCGTGATCTGCTGCTGCGCCAGCTCTGGCAGCGCAAAGAGCTCGAAGCAGTGATTAGTTGCCGGGCAAAGGCCTCTGAACTGGGCATCGAGAACGTCAAGATCGTCGCCGCCGAGTTTAGCTTCGATGGCGTTCGTTTGTCGTTCCTATATAGCACCGAAGATGGAGATAAGTCCGACTTAAGACCTCTGCGAAGCGCCATGCGCCGCGCATATCCTCGCTCCAGAGTGGAAATGCGCCAGATTGGTCC
The DNA here is from genome assembly GCA_035643335.1 of Anaerolineales bacterium. Classification (GTDB taxonomy): domain Bacteria; phylum Chloroflexota; class Anaerolineae; order Anaerolineales; family UBA4823; genus DASQQR01. The sequence goes on along the minus strand of DASQQR010000254.1, from coordinate 5,448 downwards.
CCGTGATGTGGCCAAGATCATCGGCGGCATGGGCGCTTGCGGCCTTGAAACCCGTTGTTGTTCCATGTTCCTGACGGAATTCAGTCCGATATCCATAAAGATGGCCAAGGAGCAGGGCATCTCCTTATCGCCATCGGAGATCACGGGAATGTGCGGCCGTTTGCGCTGCTGTCTGATCTACGAGTACGAACAATACGTCAAGGCCAGGAAGCAATTGCCAAAACGCGGCAAGCGCGTCGTGAGCCCCTTGGGGGAGGGCAAAGTGATCGATATATTCCCTTTGAAGGATTCCGTTCTGGTTGAACTCGAAGATGTGGGCGAGCACGAGTTTAAACGCGAAGATCTGCAGCCCTGGGACGAGTTGGAGGCCCTGCGCCGGAAGTCTCAAGAACCGTGTGACCGTCACGAAGATGGCGGCTGCACCTGTGGGAAAGGGCAAAAATGACCGCTCCCATTGAACCTGAAAACTGGGAAACCCCGCAAAATATACTTGTCGTGTTGGCGCATCCTGATGATCCAGAGTTCTTCTGTGGCGGGAGCATCGCCCGGTGGACCTCCGCCGGGCATAATGTTACCTGTTGCCTGGTGACCTGCGGTGACAAGGGCACCAAGGATCGCGACCTTGCGCCTGAAGAACTGTGTTCCATCCGGCACGAAGAGCAGATGGCAGCCGCCGAGATCCTGGGCGTCTCCAAGGTGCGCTTTCTAGATCACCCCGACGGATATGTGGTCGCTGACCTGGGACTGCGCCGGGATATCACCCGAGTCATCCGCCAGGAGCGTCCTGATGTGGTGGTGACCTGCGATCCCTTGAACCTGTATCTCCGCGATAGTTATATTAACCACCCTGATCATCGCGCCGCTGGTCAGGCGACCTTGGATGCAGTTTTCCCCACGGCAGGCGATCACCTGACCTTTATTGAACTCTGGCGGGAAGAGGGACTTGAGCCTCATATTGTGCGTGAGGTTTGGGTGTCGATTCATCTACAGGCCAATACCACTTTGGATGTCACGGATTTCTGGGAGACCAAGATCAAGGCCCTGCTTGAGCACAAAAGCCAGATTGGGGAAGCGGAAGCTTTGGTGGAACGCATGAGAGATCGTCGCGACCCAGAGAGCACTCCCGAGAATCCTCGCTATGAAGAGCAGTTTCGGCGCATCATTTTTGAACGCTGAGGCGCGGGTTGGGATGCGTTTTCCACGGTGTTGCTCTAAATATAATAGGAGGGGATCCGCGTGGGCGATTTTTTATCCGAAGCGCATGAATTATTTGATTACACCCGGAAACTGCGCCGGGATTTCCACCGCCATCCGGAGTTAGGCTTTCAGGAGGTACGCACGGCGGGGGTGGTGGCCCGTGAATTGAGCGCCCTGGGGCTTGAGGTCAGTACCGGCATCGCTGAGACCGGCGTGGTGGCCATTCTTGAAGGTGAACGAAAAGGTCCGGTTGTGCTGGCGCGCTTCGATATGGATGCCCTTCCCATCCAGGAAGAGACCCGGGCCGAATATACCTCCCAGACCCCTGGAGTCATGCATGCCTGTGGCCATGATGGCCATACCGCTATCGGATTGACCGTTGTCCGCTTGTTGGCTGCCCATCGCGCCGATCTGGAGGGCACGGTGAAATTTGTCTTTCAACCCGCCGAAGAGGGATTGGGAGGGGCGGAAGGGATGATTGCCGGTGGCGCCCTGGAAAATCCCAAACCCAATGTGGCGCTTGCCCTACATTTGTGGAATGAGAAACCCCTGGGCTGGATTGGCGTTTCTACCGGACCGGTGATGGCAGCTGCGGATATCTTTCACCTGCTGATAACCGGGAAGGGTGGCCATGGTGGCGCTCCGCACATGACCGTGGATCCGATTGTGGCCGCCGCGCAAATCATCACCGCTTTGCAGACTATTGTTTCCCGCAATGTGCCACCTTTGAAGTCGGCGGTAATGAGTGTTACAGCATTGGACGGGGGCGAGGCGTATAATGTGATCCCTCCTGTCGTCAAGTTAAAGGGCACCATCCGTACATTCGATCCGGAGGTGCGGGAGATAGTTTTGGCACGCTTTCGCCAGATTAGCACCGGGTTGGCCCAATCCTTTAACTGCCAGGCAGAAATCTTTGTAGAGCATCTTTGCCCGGCTGTGGTAAATGATGAGAATGTGACCCATAACGTACAAGAGGTGGTAAGACAGCTTTCCCTTGATAGCGATCTGGATCTGAACCATCGTTTGATGGTCTCCGAGGATATGTCCTTGATGATGCAGAAGATCCCGGGTTGTTATTTCCTGGTCGGATCCGCCAACGCCGAAAAGGGTCTGAACGCTGGGCACCACCACCCGCGCTTTGATTTCGATGAACAGGCGCTCCCCAGGGCAGCTGCTCTGATGGCTGCTGCGGTGAGCTCCTATTTAATGCCGGGATGAGCACAGCTGGCAACAGCAGTAAACGTGCCCTTCACTTCCACCGCCCGCCCAGGCGGGTGGTTTCCTTGGTGCCTTCGCTCACCGAAAGCCTTTTTGACCTCGGTTTTGGAGCTTCCGTGGTGGGTGTCACGGATTACTGCGTTCATCCGGCCGGCCAATTGCAGGGCTTACCTCGTTTAGGGGGTCCAAAGAATCCTCGAGTGGATCAGATCCTGGAACTTCAACCCGAGCTGGTGCTCGCCAATCAGGAGGAGAACACCCCGCACACGGTGGAGCAGCTCGAGGCGGCTGGGGTACCGGTGCTGGTGACATTTCCTAAGACGGTCCCGCAGGCCCTGGATGTGCTCTGGACTCTGACTGGCCTGTACCACAGCCAAACCGCCGCCATTCAGCTTGAGACGCTGGAATTGTCCCTTGAGTGGGTTCAATCCGATTCCTCCGAACGCAACCATCGGAGATATTTCTGCCCCATATGGCAAGATGTCACCGAATCTGATGTGCGCTGGTGGATGACGGTTAATCGTGACACATATGTCCACGATCTTCTCAGCGTTGTCGGCGGGAGCAATATATTTGCACACCGCGAGCGTCGATACCCTCTCAAGGCCGACCTGGGCGAGACGGCTGCCCAGGACCCCGGTGACCGGGATACACGTTACCCACGCGTTACGTTGGACGAGATCCTTGCCGGCGATCCCGAAATAATCTTGCTTCCCAGCGAGCCGTTTACCTTCGATGAAACTCACCGGGAACAGATCGAGGCATGGTTGGCTGATACTTCCGCGGTTCGCCAGGGACGCGTCCATTTGGTGGACGGAAGCCTACTGACCTGGCATGGGACCCGTCTCGGCAAAGCCTTGCAAGAACTTCCAGCACTTTTTGTCTAAAATCCATTTTGGCCTTTCAGCTTGACGCTCGTTTCCGGGGGTGATAAAATATCATTCATCATAATAATCCTAATAATCTGATTAATCGGATGATTGGAAAGTGTGGTCGGGGGCACCTATGGCAAACAGGAAGTTATCCTACGAGTTTTTAGATTACCTGGTTCAGGCCGGGCCGCCCGGTTCTGGAGCCGTGCACCTGCCGTCTCTCAACGACTTGAGCAAGGAATTAGGTCTGAGCGTTTCCCGCTTGCGGGAACAGCTGGAGGTCGCTCGAGCGATGGGTCTGGTTGAAGCCCGACCCCGGACGGGGATGCGCCTCCTGCCATACTCGTTTTCGCCAGCGGTAAAGCAGAGTCTTTCTTATGCCATTGCGCTGGACCGCAAGAATTTCGAGGCCTATAGTGATTTACGGCGGCAGATCGAAGCCGCTTATTGGTATCTGGCCGTTGAGCAGCTCACTCGCGAAGATCATGAAACCTTGCGTGCATTACTGGATGATGCCTGGGAGAAGCTGCGCGGCACCCCGATTCAGATCCCCCAGGCGGAGCACAGGGAGCTTCATTTGCTCATCTACCGGCGTCTGGATAATCCCTTCGTCCTTGGCCTGCTGGAGGCCTATTGGGATGCATATGAGGCCGTTGGGCTGAATGTGTATGCAGATTATTACTACCTGACCCAGGTTTGGAAATACCATGAACGCATGGTCGAGGCGATCTGTGAAGGTGATTTTGAGGCAGGTTACAATGCCTTACTCGAGCATACGGATCTGATTTATCACCGGCCCCCACACCAGGCCGCAATCACGGTAAATTCCAAAGAATCAATCTCTGGGGTTTGAAGGAGTTGTAGAAACCATGGTTGATGTTCATACCTTTGAAAAAATCTCCCAGGTCAAAGAGTCGCATCCGGTCGTCAATGATTTTTCTATTACCGTCGGTACGATTAACGGCTCGGGCAGCCAGACGTCCAACCTGACGATCTTGCGCGCCCTATTCAAAATGGGTATCCCGGTCTCGGGCAAGAATCTGTTCCCCTCCAATATTCAAGGCTTGCCCACCTGGTATACCATTCGAGTGAATAAGGATGGTTTCTTGGCCCGCCGAGATGAACACGAGATCGTCGTGGCTATGAATCCGGACACGTTCGCTGAGGATTTGGAGAAAGTTGTGCCGGGCGGGGCCTTTTACTACGCCGATGATACCAGGATGGCGATCGGTCGTCAGGATGTCATTGCCTATCCCATGCCGGTTAAGCAATTGGTCAAGGATTCCGATGCTCCCTCCAGTCTTCGGAACTATGTAGCCAACATGGTCTACGTTGGCATTCTGGCTCAGATGATCGGGATTGATATGGACAAAATATATCAGGCTCTTGATTTCCACTTCAAGGGCAAGTCCAAACCAATCACGTTAAATTTTGATATCATCCAAAGCGCTTCCGCATGGGCGGCCGAGAATCTCGAAAAGCAGGACACTTATTGGCTGGAGTCAATGGACGCCACCCGTGATTTCATCATGGCGGATGGGAACACAGCAGCAGCCTTGGGCGCAATTTACGGCGGGGTGCATTTTGTCTCCTGGTATCCCATAACACCAGCCTCCAGTCTGGCGGAGGCATTGGAGGAACATCTTCCAACTCTAAGGAAGGACCCAGAGACCGGAAAGAACACTTTTGCAGTCGTCCAGGCAGAGGACGAGCTGGCTTCTATCGGCATGGCCATCGGTGCCGGCTGGTCAGGTCTGCGGTCCATGACATCTACTTCTGGTCCCGGACTCAGTTTGATGACCGAATTTGCTGGCCTGGCCTATTATTCTGAGGTCCCCATTGTGGTATGGGACATTCAACGGGTGGGTCCTAGCACGGGTCTGCCCACCCGTACTTCGCAAGGCGACCTCGCCATGGTGCATTTCCTTGGTCATGGAGATACACAACAGGTGATACTGTTGCCCAGTTCTGTCACGGAGTGTTTCGAATTTGGCTGGCGCGCATTTGACCTTGCCGAGCGTCTTCAGATGCCCGTGTTCGTGCTCAGCGATCTTGATTTGGGTATGAACCAGTGGATGACGAAACCATTCCAGTATCCTGATGTTCCCATGGATCGAGGCAAGGTGATTTGGGAGGAAGATCTTGAAAAGCTGGCTGGACA
>DASQQR010000253.1:0-9506 GCA_035643335.1 Anaerolineales bacterium | reverse complement strand
AGGATCCCGATGGTGAAGGTCACGCCGATGAAGGGGTAAACGGCGGGGGAGACGGAGATCGACAGGCCCCACAGGATGAGGGTGCCCAGGACCGCCACCGTCATGCCGGCCAGGGCCACCTTGGTCCAGCCGCTATAGATGGTGGAGACGAGGTGGTGTCCGCAGCGAGTGCAGGTCTCGGCGTCGTCTATGTTCAGGGCCCGGCAAATGATGCACCTTTTCATGGCATACTCCTCTCTAAACGGGGATGTGGTTTCAGAATGGGCCGCAGGCCCATTCTGAAACCACATCCCCCTTCTTTATTAACTCATTATAGGTAACTTTGTGAGTTCTGTCACGTGATAAAGGTCACAAATCAGGGGGTTATCTTATACGTTTGCGGCCAGCGATTCGGTGTGGCTTCGATATGCTCGTGCCTCGCTACTCAACCAGCGCCTCCACGGCCCAGGCCAGGTCGGTTTGCTCGCTGGAGGAATATACCTTGGTGGCGTTCAGGTCCCGGTGTCCCAGCAGCTGGGCGACTTTTTCCAGGCTGACGCCCTGCTCGACCAGGTTTTTGGCGAAGGTGTGGCGCAGGGTATGGGGAGTCACATTCAGTCCGGCGCGCTTGCCGAGCTCGCTCAGCAAGCGCTGGACGAGCAGTGGGCTGGCGGGTTCGCCGTGCTTGCCGACGAAGATGGCCTGGTTCTCCACCTGGGGGCGCACGGCGAGCCAGCTCTGCATGGCCTGGCGGGCATCCGAGTTTAGGGGGACGGCACGGGATTTCCTGCCATTTACGCTTTTGACATTGACTGCCCCACGATGGGGTTCGAGGTCGAGATCCTGCAGCTCAAGCGAACACAGCTCGCTGACGCGCAGACCGGTGTGCAGCAGGGTTAAGACGATGGCCAGGTCGCGCAAGGCCTGGCGTCGGGAGGCGCGGGTTGTGGCGCTCGAAAGACTGTTGGAGGCCTCTTCTAATATGGCGGTTTGCTCCCTGCGATCGAGCACTTTGGGGTTCGACTTGCCCCCCGAGACGCTCTTGATGCCCAGGAGCGAGTCCCGCTGCGTCTTGCCGCTGCTGAGCGCCCATTGCGAATAGGCGCGCAAGGCGGTGAGCCGCCGGTTGACCGTAGAGGCGGCCGCGTTTTTGACTGTTTGGAGGTAGCGCTTATACTGGCGTACATCGCTGGGCGAGAAGCCCCCCGGCCTGAGCTGCTTGGCCCCGGTTTTGTCCAGCCAGCGGGCGAAGTGGGCGATGTCGCTCAGGTAACTGGCGACTGTGCGCTCGGACCGCCCCTGAGCGAGCAAGTGCTCTCTCAGTTCCGTATAGTCACTCATACCTGAATTTCTTGGAGGATGTGGAACAGTTTCTGGCGGGCGTCTTCATATTTTATGCCAAAGGATGCCGACCATTCCGCCACAAGTCGGTCGGTGAACTGGTGCAGGGCGCGTTCTTCGGAATCGTTGAGGCGCGTGCGGGCCTGCCGGGCAGCCAGATCGCGCACGATGCGCGCAAGGGAGAAAAAGGTGCCATCTTCTTTGACTTCGTTGATCACGCTCTTGCGCTCGGTGTGATCCTCGCTCATCTCATGGGGTTCCTTCTCCAGGATGCGGATGGCCTCACGGATTTCTTTCTTCGTGGCCAGCGGCCGGAGTCGGATGTTATCCACGTGATCCACGGGCACCCAGTACGTGCTATCCTTGGTTTTGACCTTGAAATAGGACACGGTTTTACCCTCGAGACACTTTTTCTCGAGACCAATGATCTGGCCGACGCCGTGGTAGAGGTGGACCACCCAATCCCCTTTGGCATAAACTTGATCTTTGACTTCCATCGTTCGCTCCTTCTAAATCTTTGCTATCCAGCTTTGCTCATTCAGGAGACCCCAGGGGTTTCCGAAGATATTCCTTTTCATCACCTCTCGAGCTGTTCCTGGCAGCGAATGCATAAGGTCGCCTGGGGCATGGCTCGTAAGCGCCCGGGCGCGATGTCCTGGCCACAGTTTGTGCACTGGCCATAAGTGCCGTTGTCCAGCCGCTGCAGGGCCTGTTCGACCTGGCTCAATTTCTCTTCCAGGCTATCCAACATTGCCGAGCGGCGTTGCCGCAGGTCGTACGCGTGGGCCAGGTCGGTGCGGTCGGGATTGGTCGTCTCTTCCTGCAAACTGGCTTTTTCCGCGTCAATCCGCTCTTGGAGGCCAGAGCGCTGCCGTTCCAGATCGTCCCTGATTTCCCCCAGGTCCAGCTTGTCGTTCATGAAATTCGTGCCTCCTTCAAGATCTTCTTAGAAGTCCTACAGGTACCTGTTGTTCGTCGGTGCGAGCATGGCCACAGCATGCCTGGTTTCGATACAATCGTGCCTCGCTACTCAACCAGCGGCGACCTTCCCTGGCAGATGGCGCAGCCATTGTCTTACTTCCTGGGGGGATGTGAGCCGGCAATCGGCATGGGATTCGCGATCCCCTGAGGCGACGACCGCGGCGATACCGCCCTGTGCGTGAATGGTCCCGAAAGCCTCCTCATCCTTGTCGTCATCGCCGATATAGACGTGCAAAGCGTCCAGCCAGGGGTAATGATCGATCAGGTAGGCTACCGTTTTGCCCTTGTTGGCAAGTTGCGGGCCGATCTCGAGGAATTTGTACCCGCCAAGGATGCGAAAATCAACCCTGCCGGCGGATTTTCCGCCAGTCTGCCGCCGAGGCGGGATGGAGACTTCACCGGTCGGCAATTCAGTAGCTCTGCGGTCCCCTGGGCGTGCCAGGAACCCTTCGGCGATTTGGCGGCACCGGGGTAGCAGCGTGGCTGCCTCTCCGTTGGGAGCGTCCTTGGCATGGATTGCCATGGACCAGCCCTTGTCCTCCAGGTAAAAGCCGGGTTTTTCAGAGATTTGCGATTTCCATTCCGGCTTGATGCGGTCCAAGACCGGGCGGACGGCGTTAAAATCCAGGCGGTCGATCCGCCGCCCGGAGGGCGTCTGAAGCTCAATGCCGTAGGTGCCGGCCAGCATGACGCCCTCCACGGGGATCAGCGATCGCACGTGGCTGAGCCGGCGGCCACTAATCACTGTCACGCGGATGCGCGGATCGGCCACGAGGTGATCCAGCAGCTCGAGCACCTCGGAATCGGGTTCGACGTGATCCGGAGTGGGAGCAAAGCCTGCCAGCGTGCCATCGTAATCCAGAAAGAGCCAGAGGCGCGTGGCGGAAGCCAATTGAGAGTATATTCGCTCGTGGTCGCAGGATATCATTTTCGCAACAGGGGCTCAATATCGCGTTTGAAAATCGCTTTCCAGGTGTATTTCTGGCGCACATGACGTTTGTGACGGTAGGTAGGATTCGCCTGGAGCGCCGCCAAGATCATTTCAGCCACCCTGGGTGCCGGATCACCTGCCTCAAACAGCAGCACGTTTTCGCCTCCAATCTCTTGGGCGGCAGGAACCGCAGTGGTGATCACCGGAAGCCCGACCATGCCGGCTTCCAATACGGGCATGCCAAATCCTTCCCGGTGGCTCGGCATGAACATCAGGTCGCTCACCCGGTAAAGGTCCCCGACCACTTCAAGGTCGATGAAATAAGCCTCATCCGGGTCCGGACCGGATTCATATACGAAGCGCATTTCGTTTTCCACGTCCAGGTAGTGGCGCAGGTCGCGCAGGGATTGGTAGTAGGCCATGTTCTCGGGATCATGCGGATCGGGCGGTCCGGTCAGCACCAGTTTGGGATTCGCGTTTCTATTCTTCAGTTCCGCGACAACTTTCAGGCCCAGCTCGATGTTCTTGGCCTGGGTGACGCGCACCGGCATGAGCAGGACCAGATCGCTGTCCAGGATCCCCAGGCGGCGAACCAATGCCTGGCTCTCCTGAGTGAGGCCCAGCATCCTTACGGGGTCGACCCCGTTGTAGACCACCTTGATCTTCTCGGCGGGCACGTCCAGCAGTCCGGCCAGGGACTGTTGCCTGCGTTGCGAAACCACCACGTAGCTGATGGGGAGGCGATAGGTGCGCAGGAGATCCCACGGATAGCCGGGATGGACTTTGTGTCTCGAGTGAGGGCTGGTCCAGGTGAAATCGTGGCACCAGGCGATGCAGTTCCCCAGCCCACCGGCATCCAACAGGCGATAAAGTGCGGCAGTCAAAGGCAGGTTGAAATGCTTGGTAAAGACATTGTGGATGATCAGGTTGCTGAATTCACTCAGCACCGGTTTGAGCGATGCGGCGATGCGAGCGACCATGTCCTCAAAGCCGGCCGGCATCTGGCCGGCCTCCAGCGCAGGGTTCATCTCCAGCACCTCGGGATGTTGCGAATCGAGTTCGGGGATGCGGACGAAACCAGCTCCTTCAGGAAGTGCGCCAGCATCACCCTGACCGGCGACGACGGTGACGGGATAGCCAGCTGCGGCGAGCAGCTGAACGTGGGCGTTGATGACCGCTTCGACGCCACCAACCACTGGAGGCGCGGAGTAATGCAAAATCGCGGTGGATGAGGCGTTCATAAATTCAACTCAGTGACCGCATCCAGCTGGCTGCAAAGCCAGCGGCTAATGTCTTCACGTTCAATCAGATCGGAAAGCATTTGGCGGCGTTCGGCTCGCTCCTCGAGGGGCATTTCGAGAGCCTCATGAATGGCCTCCCCGGTTGCGTAGACGTCGCAGGGTGAGATCACCATGGCCCAGTCCCCGAGCTGTTGGGTGGCCCCGGCGCGCTCGGATAGGATCAGAACCCCGTCTTTGCGGTTGACAATAGGCCCTTCCTTGGCTACCAGGTTCATCCCATCTGCGATGGCGTTGACGAGCAAGACATCGTACAGTTGTAAGGCGGCCACCGCCCGGGGGTAGCTTTCGCTGGTGAACATGCGAATGGGTTCCCATTCGCTATCGCCGTAGGTGGCGTTGATTCGACCGGCAGCGGCCATCAGTTCATCCAGATAATCCTGGTACTCATCCACTTCCAATCTGGAAGGGACGAAGAAGGCCAAAAACTTGACCTTACCGCGGTGCTCCGGATGCACCTCGAGCAGCTCCTCGTAGGCCAGGAAGCCACGGATGATGTTCTTGCTGGGTTCAGTCCGGTCGATGCGTAGGATCAACTTGCGGTCGCCGACGATCTCCTCGATCTCGGAGCGATAACCGGCCACCTCTTTGCTCCTTGCCAGCGTTCTGAGAGCGCGGACATCAATGGATATGGGAAAATCTCGCACATGAGCGATATGTTCGCGATGCTCGACCCATCCCACTCGATAATGCACGTCGGCGTTGGGCAAATAGGTTTCACAGGTGCGCAAGAAGTTGAGGCCATCCTCTCGAGTTTGAAAACCGAGCAAATCTACTGCACACAGAGATACCAGGATGGACTGGCGCATGGCGGGCGGCAGGATGCCCCAGTATTCCGGGCCAGGCCAGGGGATGTGCACAAAGTGGGTCGTGGTGGGTATTTCATTCGGGTCCATCAGCTCATGTAAAAAGCGGGCGACCAGGTAAAGATGATAATCTTGCAGCATGATCAGTGCTGGACTGGAAATCTCCTGCAGATGTCCGGCGATCTTCTCGGCGAAAAGACGATTGACCGCCATGTACCCTTCTTCCCAGGCACGCCAGGTTGCCCGGTCGATGATCGGGGCCCTGGGAAGATCCCACATCGAGTGCTGCAGGAACCAGAGCAGTGGGTTGGCGATGACGTTATAGTAACCTTCATAAGCCCCCGGGTCTGGAGAGATGAATTGCACCCGAATGGTGCTGGTACCCGTTGCCAGAGGCATCTCACCTTTTTCCCAAACCCTATCCTCTTCGGTTTGCGCACATGCGATCCAGGTTGCGTCTACTTGACGCGCCAACCCTGTCAGCGCCGTGACCAGCCCACCGGAGCCGCGTTGAAATTCAACCTCGCCAGCTTCATCCCGGGTAAAGGTAACCGGCCCCCGATTAGAGGCGATGATCAGCGTGCGGCCAGAATTTATCAGGTCTTCCAAACAGTTATTCATAAGCGAGTAATTCAGAGGGAGTGTGGGTTCGAAGTGCGCCGCAGGCGCACTTCGAACCCACACTCCCCTTCTCTCTAACCAGTTTCTTCCTGGCTGACGCGAATGGCGAGGTCAATGAATACCGCAGCTGTCCAGCCGAAAGTATCTGCCGATTTTGTTGCTGGTTCACCCGTCTCAGAGTTGTAATACTCGAAAATGCTTGTCTTGCTTGAAATCAGGTCAAGGGTCTTCCGGGTGAGTTCGTCAGCCAGATCATGCCTGCCCACCTGGTGGAGGGCTTCGATGAAGAAATAGTTGATGTTTGCCCATACCGGACCACGCCACATGGTTTCAGGGTCGTAGTGGGGGTCGTTTCTTGCCACAGTGGGGATAACATAATCTCCCCAGAATTCGCCGGGGTTTGTCAGATGCCCGATCAGGCGGTCGCGAATGTGCTCGGGTAGCTGGCCGGTCCACAGCGGGTAAAGGTTGAAAGGAGTGATCACGGGGACGGGCTGCTCGTCGTGCAAGGCGCGGAAGACGCCGGCCTCGTCATCCCAGAAATCTTCGATCATGCGGCGAACAATGGCAGCAGCCCGCCGGCGCCACATTCCGCCCTCAGCCTCCATTCCCAGGGTCTCTGCGATAACCGCCAGGGAACCCATTTGAACGCAAAGATAAGTGTTCAAGTCCGGGGATTCTACCGGCATCCCGTAGTCCCACAGGGGATTGTCGTCCAGGCCTGAGGAGTACGGATGGTTGTACTGGACCAGCCCGTCGGCGTCGTCATCATTCATGCTGAACCACCAGGCGTTCCAGCGTACCAGGGGGACGTAAACCTCCTGCAGAAATTTCAGATCCGGTTCGCTTTCGTGCAGTTTCAGGGCAGCCCAGGCCAGGATCGGCGGCTTGGTGACTTCTGCGCGAAAGGGGTGTTCGATCTCGGCGACCACACCTTCGTCGTAGATTGCATCCGGTAGCATGCCATCCGGAAGCTGACACGCCAGCATCGATAGGATTTGGTTGCGGGCCAGCTCAGGGTCGCAGTGACGATACGCCACGGCGTGAATGGCGCTGTCCCACAACCATAAACCCACGTAATTACCCATGGAGGGCATCATCGCTTCGTAACTGACTCTGCCTTGAGGGCTGATAAGATTGTTGGCCATAATCCACCAGGCGTAAGCATACGTCCGGGTGTACTCCTCTGCCACGGGCGGGACGCAATTAAACCACTTTTGCCAGCGCGCCTCAGCCGCCGCGGCGGCTTCAGAGAAGGGTTGCACGTCAAAGTGCGGGTCCAAGACCTCCCCAATTGATATCGTGATGGCACAATCGTTACTGGCTTTGACAATAAATTCGACGGTATAACCTCCTTCGTCAGGAATGATCTGGTTCAGAGTGATCTCCCCATTGGTATCATAACTAAGGTTGCGGATGGATCTAAACATGCCTCCGGATTGGGTTTCACGCCAGAATTGGGGAATGACGTGGAAACGCACGCCAGCTGTTTCCCCAGGTGGTAAACCAATTGAGAGTGTCCTGCGGTCCTGGTAAACCAGCCCGATTTCCCCTAAATCCGTGTCAAAATACAGGACGTGGGGATAGGTGGTGACCTCAAATTCCAGCGGGTTTCCACTTGCATCCAAAAAGCTGAGCTCTTGAATGTAAGGAGGGCGGTTTAGATAAGCCTCGATGTTGGGCTCAACCGAGGTCAGCCTCTCCGCAAGTTTAACGTAAAGCCGGCTTTTAGAAGGAATCTGGTAAACCAGCAAACGCGAACCCCGGTCACTAAAGGGCACCCGGCCGATGTCAATTTGGTTTCTAAGCAGCGTCAAATTCGGTTTGGCTAAATTCGATTTCATTCACCTTCCAACGCGGACGAAGTCTGCTCTGAAGCGCTGGGATACGTGCCCTGGCCCAAAAATTCCGCAGAACGATCCATGTTTTTCACATCATATTGTGGGGATTCTAAAGTGTGTGACTTGATTCTACCATAATTTGAAGCATAAATTATTTTATGCTTCAAATTATGGTCGTTTTCCGCTATCTTATTATGGAGAACACCGGCGAGGTGGCTTCCACGGTCGCACCCTGGGTTGTGGCCACGTTAATCACCCATTCCTGGCCCGGTTGAGCGGTTTTCGGGATCGTGACTTGCGAGGAAAGCGTGCCGTTGATGTCGCTCACCGTGTCCTGGACGACTTCGATATCGCCCCCCTGCTGGCCCAAATTGATGCTGGCCGGCGTGTAACTCGGGAAACCGGCTGCCACAACATATACCTGCGTACCTGCCCTGCCCTGCATTGGCCAGATGGTTACGATGGCCTGCCCACCGGTGGGTGTTCCCGTCACGGTGAAGAAATCCGAAGCGGCCTTGATTTCAAACCTGCCCAGGACAGCCACGGCGACAACCAGCCAGCGCTCATTGGGCCTGGCGGTGTCGGGAATGCTGGCCTGGGTGACCAGGCTCCCCCGGGCATCGGTCTGGCCGACCTCGACCACCTCGAAGCTGGAACTGCTCTTTCCGACGCCAATGTCAAGGTCTATGTTTCTCGGAAAGTCGCTCACCTCGACCCGTACGGTAGAACCCGGCGGGCCGGTAAGGGGTGCGATCGTGACGCTCGCTTCCTGCCCTGGGATGCGCAGGCGTTCTCCAACGGTCAGCCGGTTCGGGTTGGTGATCTGGGGGTTGGCTGCCAGGATCACCTGCACCGGAACGCCAAAACGAGTCGCGATGTCGTTGAGCATGTCGCCGGGTTGGACCACATACGTAGCCGGCGCGGCTGGATTTCTGGGCCCAGTGACGGTGAAGATATTGGAGGAAGCCTGGATGCGGGGAGTGCTGACCGTCGTCACGGTGACAACCCAGGGTTCATTGCGATTGGCAGTATCTGGGATACTCACCGTTGTTTCCAGCTCCCCATTGCCGTCTGTCGATTCCTGGTCCACGGTTTCAGGCTGGGTGCGGTACACGCCGGTGCCGATATTGACCCGGGTGCTTGCTGGGAAGTTGGTGACCACGACATCGATCTCGGTGCCCGCCGGACCACAGGAGGGCGAGATCTCGACAGACGGGTCTCCCGCTTCCGGCCCCGGAATGATCAGTCTTTGGCCCACCACGATCAAGCTTGGGTCGCTGATATTGGGGTTGGCTTCGATCAGCGCCGCTATGGTTGTGTCCAGGCGCGCCGCAATGCTGCGCAGCGTATCGCCGCGTTGGACAACGTAGGTGGTCGTCGCGCCGGCTGGCTCGGAGCTGGTGACGAGGAAGAGATTCGAGGGGGTTTCCGATACCGATCCTCCGCTTCTGACGACGCCCACCAATATCCAGTCCTGGCCCTGTCTTGCAGAGTCTGGGATGGTCTCCTGGGTGTCAAAACTTCCATCAGGATCGGTGACCAGGCGTTCAACCACGTCGAAGTCACCTGCCGGGGCTGCCAACCGGCCGAGTTCAAGGCTGACCAGGACGTCGGCTGGAAAGTTGCGTCCTTCTACCAACACTTCGGTTTCCGGTGGACCGCAGGCAGGCGCAATAGACAATTCCGCTTGCTCCTGCTCTTCAGGGGG
>DASQQR010000252.1:0-5437 GCA_035643335.1 Anaerolineales bacterium | reverse complement strand
TCGCCGATCCACTATGGATACGTGGAGAAAGAATGGCCAATCTCATATTACCAGACAGCCTATGCCACGGAAATGGGAAGCGCCGAGATGCCCTCCGCCGGTCGACCGTTCACGACCGAGCTCATCACCAGGCTGGTGGCTAAGGGAGTGCAGATTGCCCCGTTGATTTTGCACACCGGGGTTTCAAGCCTGGAGTCTCATGAGATGCCCTATGAGGAATATTACCGCGTTCCTCCTGAGACAGCCCTCCAGGTAAACGCGGCCAAAGCACGCGGAAAGAGAGTTATTGCTGTAGGCACCACCAGCGTTCGCGCCTTGGAAACTGTAACGGATATAAATGGAAACGCCCACCCCGGAGAAGGGTGGACGCATCTGGTGATAACGCCGAAACGCGGCCTGCGAATTATTGACTCTTTACTGACGGGTCTCCACGAACCGCGCGCTTCGCATTTGGCCATACTCTCTGCTCTCTGCGGGACCGATCACCTCAAATTTGCCTATCAGGATGCCCTGGCCCAGAAATACTTGTGGCATGAATTTGGCGATTTGCACTTGATCTTGCCTTGATCCCCCCAATGGACCGGATTTGCTAAATGAATCCTTCCTTATGCGCCCGGACTGCGAGTTCCACGCGGGACCCCGCGTCAAACTTCTCGCACAACGCTTTGATTAGGCGGGCTACATCCTCACTGGATAGCTGAAGGCTTCTGGCGATGTCGTCATCAGTCTTCTTCTCAGCAACATACCCCAGCACTTTAAGTTCTTGATTGGTCAAGGTGAGGCGGGCGTAGCTGCTCACATTCTGCCAGGAGCCAATCCGATCGGCCACGCGTTTGCTGACCCAACCCTGTTCCCCCCGTGCAACCCCATGCACGGCCTTGACTAGTTGCTCAGGTACCTCATCCTTGGTGAGATAACCTGCCACGCCATTTTCCAACATGCCTAAAATATATTGGTTATCATCATAGGCACTCAGCACCAACACTTTTACGGGGAGCTCGTCTTCACGGATCCGCTGCGCCACCCGCCTTCCATTCAATCTGGGCATCTCGACATCCAAAATCAGCACATGGGGTGATACCGATTCGACCAAGGCCAGAGCCTCGACACCATCGCCGGCTTCGCCAACTATTTGAATATCTGGTACCCTTTTTAGAATCTGGCTAATCCCCCTCCGCACCGATGTGTGATCATCTGCAATCACAACACGCGTATATTCACTCACTTTATCAACCCTCCCCGCGCCCTGAAATTCCTGGGACTATACTTTCTTCAATCGAGGCATTCCATTGCGCTGCATCCATCAAGGCTTTCATCATTCTTACTCACGGCTATCAAACTGACTACACGGACCAAGATCTAATTCCAAATTTCGCAAAATTTCGGTGCTGCTGTTTCCTAGAACCAGCCCAGTAGCAGGCCAATGATCGCAACCAACAGGAGAAGCCCCAGCAGGCCGCTTCCCGAGTAACCCCACCGGCGGCTGTACGGCCAGACCGGAAGTGAACCCAGAAGCAACAGAATTAAGATGATCAAAAGAATAGTACCCACAACACACTCCTTTACTTGAAACGAGTTCCTGAAACATTACCCTTTGCAATTAAACTATAACCAGTATCTCAGGCAACCACAATGGGGGATATTCCTAAGATGGATAAGGGATTTCCCTAGTGAAAATACGGCACATCCCTAATCACGACTGCGGTGGCAAACGAAACAAAAAAGACCCCCTTATCCGGCCACAAGTGATAAGGGGGCCAAAAGTTCCAAACCATATTGGCTTGGATTAAATCAGACCCTCCCTGACGGCGAGAACCGCTGCCTCCACCCTTGAGGCGACGTTGAGTTTGGTGAAGACAGCTTCGAGATGTTTTTCAACAGTCTTTTCGCTTATCCCCAGCGACATACCAATTTCCTGGTTCGTTTTTCCTGCCACCACGCCCGCCAAAACTTCTACCTCACGCGGTGTGAGAGTATGTTGATCTTCCTCCCTTCCGCCCATCCAGGTTGACATCTGGGCAGCCACTTGCCGGCTGATCCAACCCTGTTCGCCATAGGCCACACCCCGCACCGCTTCGATGATTGTCTCGGGTACTTCTTCTTTAATCAAATAGCCAGAAGCACCGTTGGCTAACAGTTCCTGAATATACTGCCGGTCATCGTGCGCGCTCAACGCCAGGATTTTGACCGGAGAATTTTCATCCTGAAGACGCTTTGCGACTTGAGTGCCGCTTATACCTGGTAATTCCATATCCAGCAGCATCACGTCAGGAAGAAGATCTCCAACCATCCGGAGCGCTTCCGATCCGTCCTTGGCTTCGCCAACGATAACAATATCCCCTTCCTTGGCTAGTAAATTGCGGATCCCCTCACGTACGACAGGATGGTCATCTACAAGAAGGACGCGTATTGCAGCCATATTTATATCCTCCTTTTGATCAATTTTACCCTGTAAAGGCTAAAATGGTTAATTGAAAGGCTCGTTATCTTCCTCGTCTTTAAGGGGAATTGTTGCTCGAATCCGGGTACCTCTGCCGGGAGACGAATGCACCTCCAGACTCCCGCGCAGCGCTTCTGCACGCTCTGCTGCCCCGATGATACCCAAATGACCACCTCGCGCCAACGTTATCCACCGATTCGGCACGGCAAATCCTTTACCATCATCCTCGATCTCGAGAGTCACTCTCTCCCCACTCAATTTTAGACGAACGGTGGCCTGGCTCGCCTCAGCGTGGCGCACGACATTAGTAAAGGAGGTTTGGTAAATGCGATAAAGTGCCAAACGCACCCGCTCGGGAAGCAAATCGTCATCTGGCATCAATTCCAAATTCACTTTTAGGTCAGACTTCGATTTCTGGAACTCTTCAATATGCGATTGAATCGCTCTTTGGAGGCCAAATGGTGCCAGTACTGGCGGGCGCAGCTCACCGCTGATCGCTCTTAGCGTGTTGATCACTTTTTGTGCCGAGGCGCTCATCTTTTCGGTTAAGTCGCAATCCGCACCCTCTGGAATCGTCTGCCTAAGTGCGCTGAGATCGTAGGTTAAACCATATAGATCCTGAATTGGACCGTCATGCAATTCCTGGGCAAGATGCAGCCGTTCTGATTCCATTCCTTCCATCAGGCGACGCTTCAGTTCAACGAGCTCTGACTCCATTTGCTTTTGTTCAGAGATATCCTCGATCATGCCAATTAAGAACTGCGGTTCCCCATCGGCATCATTCACGAGATTCACGGTGAGTCTGCCCCAGATCAGGTGACCATCTTTGTCCATGAATGGTTTTTCAGCGTAGTAGAAGATCCGCTTGCCCGCCCTAAACTCTTCAAACACCGAAGAATTCACGACTACATTCGCTGGATGATGGATATCTGAGGCCAGAGACTCGCGTAGCTCTTTATGCGAGTAACCGAATATTTTCCCTATCGCAGGATTGAATTCAAGCAAATGGCCCTCCAAATCCACTAGCTCGATCCCCACTGCGGCCCCATAGAAAATGGTGCGAAAACGAGCCTCGCTCTGTCGAATCTTCTCTTCGGCTTGTTTGCGCTGGGTCATATCTCGTACCACTTTGGAAAAACCACGCAGCTCCCCCTTTTCGTCCCTGAGAGCAGCGATCACGGCATTCGCCCAGAATTTAGATCCGTCTTTTCGAACCCTCCAACCTTCATCCTCGCATCGCCCGTTCCTTTGTGCAATGTCAAGATTCGACTGGGGCTTCCCTTCTTCGATGTCTTCTCGGCGGAAAAATGCAGAATAATGTTGGCCTATGATTTCTTCTGCTGAGTAACCTTGAATGCTCTCCGCACCAGCGTTCCAGCTGGTGACATATCCTTGCGGATCGAGCGTAAAAATCGCGTACTCTTTCACGCTCTCAAGCAGCAAGCGAAATCGTTCCTCGTTCTCGCGCAGAGCTCGTTCGGCGCGCACTCGATCGGTGATATCCGTAACAACACCGATTACGCCTGAGATTCTCCCATCACCGGCCAGGAAAGGCTCGTAGCGTGTTTCGAAAATCTTGTCCTCTTCCTCAGTAATTGTGTTGAAGGACTTACCGCTCAGGGACTGTTCGAAGCGCTCAATAAAATGAGGAATATCCGCGCACGCCTCATAAATCGATTGGCCTACCGAAGCAGACAGACCCTGCAGCGCGGCAAGACTCTTGCCCACTGAGAGCTGGATGACACCTTCGTCATCAACCATAAAGAGAATAGCAGGGGCTCCGGCGACAACGCTGCGGAGCATATCGTCTCTTGACCGTAATGTCTCCTCGGAAGTTCTGCGCTCGGTGATATCCTGCCCGGTTCCAACCATTCGCACCGGTTTCCCCTCCTCTCCAAGAATCACTTCACCTCTCGCCGACAAAGTCCAAACTTGGCCGTCAGGTCGGATGATGCGATGCTCAAACTCGAATGGCTTAAAATCCTGGTACGCGGCTTGAACGATATTATGAACCTTCTCCTTGTCATCGGGATGAACTCGTGCGAGAAAGTCCTCATAGGATAATCCGCCTTCTTGCGGCGTTAATCCATAAATGCGGTACATCTCATCTGACCAGGTAACCACATCCGAGGGTATGTCCCAAATCCAGCTGCCCAGGTGGGCAATTTGCTGGACTTGATCCAGCTCTCTCTCCTTGCGCTTCAATTTCTCCTCGATCCATTTGCGCCCGGTTACATCTATGCCAAAGACTGCAGTGTACATTAAATTCCCCGGTTGGTCGTACCTGTTTTCCGTACAGATCTCCAAGGTGATCGCTCTGCCTTCTTTCGCGGGTAGGGTCAGCTCGTAACCGGTGACATCCTTCTCCTTTACCAGGTCCCTGAGAAGCTCAACTTGTCCTCGCTGTTCAGGGTTAAAAAGCGCCCCCCACCAATTCTGATCCATTAGACCTTCTGGTTTGAAACCTACAAGATTTCGTGCGGCTTCATTCACGTAAAGAATTTTGCCTTTGGGATCCAGGATAAATAAGATGAGAGGCATTCGCTCAACCAAATCTTGGGTCAGTTCAAAATCCACAGCTGGTTTATCATCAGAACCAGATGGAAACATACGAAAATCCTCCCTTGTCGCTAATGGCTGACAATGCCTTTAGACGCGAAACCCCATTCGATAAGAAAATCAACTTGCACACACTTTCGATTTTCTTGCGGAGCAACTCTCTAATGATTTCTGCGGGACTTTGAAGTGAGAGAAAGTTTTCGATTAATTATATCACCTTAATCGAATGTGAGATCAAATTTGTCCGGTTATATTGATCAGGAATTTTCCCCGCGCTGATTAGGGAATTCCCTGCCCCTGCCGTTGTGGAGATGGATGAGACTCTTCTTAGGGGTATCCCTAGATCAAAATAGGGAAATCCCTAATTGAGTTGGACTATTTTCTCGCTTATAGTAGAAACTAATAAAAGCCACCAGAGTGTCGATGCCGAAAGGAGGC
>DASQQR010000251.1:0-5014 GCA_035643335.1 Anaerolineales bacterium | reverse complement strand
GTACCGGACGAAAAGGTTGGAAGAGGCGCTTCCTGGCTCCCGGCTATCACTGGCCAGAGGACGGCCAGGATAAGTATCAAAGCAATTGCCCAGCGAAGAATGTGTTGTGAGGAAATCACCGCAGGGCGCGAAACCGGCTGTGGTTTGCCCTCCGCTGCGAGCATATTCCTCAACACATCCACGCGGGCTCGCTGGCTTTCTGAAACTTGTAGTTTAACGGAATAGGCTGGCGGTTTTTGTACCCTGGACACTTCCGGTTCTGCCGATAGCACGCCGCTCAAACCAGCCAGCGGTCCAGCGCTCTCCACTCGCTCTTCATCCTCTTCCACTGGCATGGATGGGGCAGCATCCTCGATTGGGCGCATGGCCTCCAACCAGCTGGGGATCTCCGCCTGGGCGAGCTCAGGTTCTGGTTCTTCGCTTTCTCCCTGTTCCGCTTCGACTGGCTCCAGACTGAGCCAATCGGCAGATAATTCTTCGGATAGAATGCCACGCAGATCTTCTTCTTCAGCAGGTTCAGAGGGAGCCATCTCAGCCGCCTCAATCTCCCCCTGCCCCACGTCTTCGACCAGGCGCTTGAGGGATTCCGGTTCTTCGGAGGAAAGCCATTCAGGCATGGCCTGGCCCTCTTCTCCTGTGGCGGCCTCGGACAGAGGCTCGCCCTTAGTTGGCTCGGGCTCCAATGGCCACTCCAGTGGCGTTTCGGTCTCCTCGGAGGCCTCCTCGCTCGATTCAGCCAGCCAATCCGGCAATTCCGCCTGTGCAGCTGCGGGCTCAGGCTCAGCTTCGTCCTCCTCTGGCGCGGCCCCGCTCAACCAATCGGATGGAGATTCAGAACCAGAGGAGGGCTCCTCGCTTAACTCGGCGAGCCAGTCTGGCACTTCCTCCTCGGTGGATGGCTCGGGCTCAGATTCTTCCGCGAAGGGAGCAGCCGCCCGCAACCAATCCGGCAATTCCTGCGGCTCATTCTCAGAGCTGTTCTCTTCCTCAGGAGCGCCCAGCCAGTCAAGGTCTTTCTCGAATTCCGAAAATGGTTCGTCAGCACCAAAATCGGTCGGTAGTACCGCCTCGCCCTCAACTCCCTCGCCATCGGTTTTCCCTTCGGTATCCTGGATATCTGACTGCTCTTCTCCCTGAATCCGCTGCAGCCAGTCGGATTCATCTGCCTCCGGATCGGATTCACCTTCTGCTTCCCACTGACCTTCCGGAACATCTTGCTCCTCGGGTCTCAAGCCACGCAACCAATCCGGAGCCTCCTCTTCGCCAGATGCTTGCTGTTCGGCAGACCAGTCCGAATCAGAAGGAGCATCGGGCGATTCGACACCTGGCGAGGAATCGGTTGGCTCGCCCAACCGCGATAACCAGTCGGAAGATTCTTCAGAATCAAAGGATGGCTCTTGAGCTGATTTCAATTCTCCCTCTTCAGCACCTGCGGGCAGCTCCTCTTCGCCTCTCTCCTGGCGAAGATCGCTCAACCAATCAGCAGCGTCCTCCTCGGGTTGAACCGGGGCCTCTTCTGGGGCAGATTCCTGCGGCGGCGAAGCGGGCTGTTCTGGCGGAGGGGTTTCAGAGACAAGGGGGACAAGGCGCGCTCCACAGAACTGGCACACCTCCAGGTCCGGAGGATTGGGCTTTCCACACATGGGGCAGCGGTTCTCAGGCATAATTTACCCCCCGTAGGGCCGGTCGGCACCCACCAGGATGCGGACACCGGTTGCAAGGATTCCCAGCGCCACTCCCAAGAGGATGCCCCGCGCGCCCGCAACCGCGGGCACTTGAGATATCCAGGTGCGCAGCTCGTTTAGACCAGGCACCTCTACACCCAGGATCGGAGCGGTTGCCACCAGGATCACCACTGTTGTAACGAGGAAGATGATTGAGAACAGGTTGAGTTGGCGACGCAGTAGGCGCACAACGGCATAAGCCAACAGGATCGCCAGGATCGCCATGAGGCTGCTTTCAATCGGGACCTGGATATTGTTGAAAATCCAAAGCGAGTAGCTGTGGGTTGGACCGAACCAACCCACGATAGCCAATGTAAAGACGAGTGAGATGAGCAATACGACGCTATAAAAGCTGTTTGACTGGGCGCGGGCGGCTTTACGCCAATGGACGTAAAACAGATTTCCAATTCCAACCAATAAGGCAATCGCAGCTAAGATCACCGCCCATTCCAACAAAACCATGCGCAGGCTGATCAAAATTCCAAATGGCAGGAAGTAACCGAACAGGATGACCAATCCAATTGCGATGGCAATCGCGGTAGACAGCGGCGCTCTCATACAATACCCACCAGTTTGAGCAAGGAACCCGCCAGGATAGCCAGTATCAACACCCAACGAATGATATCCTGGACTTGCAGGCTGGCGAGGTGCATTGGACCGGCGCCGAGGTAGGCCCCGCCAGCAAAGGTCTCTTCGCCAATTAGCGCCTCCTGAGCAGTAGCATAAAGCACAGCCTGACCCGGGACATCATCCGTCCCCGCAAGGGTAAGGCTGCCGGATCGTTCGCCGGCCTCGTTGATCAGGGCCACTTCGCTGCCGAAGTTGCCTACCAACACGTTCGCCCCCACGTCTTCGTCGTGGACAACCGATAATGCCCCCGCGGCATAGGAAAACGGGGTCAACCCCACCAGGCGCCCGCTCAAAGGATCGAACTCAATCCTCATTTCCCGGGCATTACTCCGCAATGTGTCCTGGGATAGGATCGCGATAGCGCCCTCGCCCGCAGTAGCCACGGGAGGTTTATCGCTGATCGAAGTAGCGCGCGCCACTCGCCGCAGCATAGATAGTCCCATAAAAGCCACCGCGCTGTGAAAGCTGACTAGATCACCAGAGCCGAGCGAAACGTGCAAACGGGTACCAGCTTCAACCGCATTGCCAACCGCTCGACCCAGCCTGGCGAACGCAGGGATATCCCGCAAATTT
The DNA here is from genome assembly GCA_035643335.1 of Anaerolineales bacterium. Lineage (GTDB taxonomy): Bacteria > Chloroflexota > Anaerolineae > Anaerolineales > UBA4823 > DASQQR01. The sequence goes on along the minus strand of DASQQR010000251.1, from coordinate 2,087 downwards.
CGGCTCGGACGCCCCCGGCCTCGAGCGGCAAACGCGATGATTAATATAAAGAAAGCGATAACAACGATGAGGCCGACCGTGCCAGAGAATGTCACGTAAACCAGCCCTCCCGAAGGAATGCGGCAAAGGATTGCACCTGATCACGGTCTTCCAAGAGATCGGATAACGCCTGCAGGTGATCCGACGGCAACACCCCATTCAAAATTGGTCTGCCAATGTAAACAAACTGGGCTCCAAGGACGGTGAGCGGTCCCAGTCCCTCCAGGAGCGAGGCGACTAGGTTTTGTAACCCCCACCTGTGTAAGTTATACACCCAAATCCGCCAGATATGCCGATTTACGTCCATGACCTGAAGTATAGCATAATTTAGACCCAGACAGACCGATTGTATATCCGCAGGCGGATAGGGTCAAGCCAGTTTTCAAATCTGTATGTTTTACATAAGTCAAAAACCACCAAGTTTTATCCGAAATATGACAGTTCTCACTGTTTTTTATGCCATATATAACTTTATAGAAAAGATATAAGGGACTAAACTTAGAAATTGGGATAGATCCCGAAGCAATTATTTACGAAATATACGTTCTGTTGCGCCAGAAGCGGCGCGCGAATACCGTAGAATGGAGTTTGAAGCAATGAAAAGATCTGTAATCACTGTGGATGGCAATGAAGCGGTCGCCCTCGTTGCTCATAAGATAAACGAGGTGATCGCTATTTACCCGATTACCCCTTCTTCTCCGATGGGAGAGCATGCTGACGCCTGGTCAGCGATCGGCGAGGTAAACATTTGGGGGACTGTACCGTCCGTCGTGGAGCTTCAATCAGAGGGAGGCGCCTCGGGAGCGGTGCACGGCGCTTTGCAGGCTGGCGCGTTGACGACTACATTTACCGCCTCGCAAGGCCTACTTTTGATGATCCCCAACATGTACAAGATCGCTGGCGAGCTGACCTCTACTGTATTCCATGTCTCAGCGCGCTCAATTGCAGCTCAGGCGCTATCAATCTTCGGAGATCACTCCGACGTCATGGCCACGCGTGCGACCGGATTTGCCTTGCTGGCCTCTTCCACCAATCAAGAAGCCCATGATTTCGCCCTGATCGCTCAGGCCGCTACGCTGGAAGCCCGCGTGCCCTTCCTGCACTTTTTCGAGGGTTTTCGGGTCTCCCACCAGGTGGACAAGATCGAAAAACTGACCCCTGAGGATATGCGCGCCATGATTGACGATGAGTTGGTGCACGCGCACCGCGCTCGAGCGCTATCACCCGACCATCCCTTCATCCGCGGCACCGCTCAAAACCCTGACGTGTTCTTCCAGGCGCGGGAAACCGTCAACCCCTACTACCGGGCCTGTCCAGATATCGTTCAGAAAGCGATGGATAAATTCGCTGGCCTGGTTGGACGGCAATATCACCTTTTTGACTACTTCGGCGATCCCGAGGCCGAAAGCGTAATTGTAATGATGGGCTGTGGCTCGGTAACCGCAGCTGAGACCGCTGAATACCTGAATAAACAAGGCGGTAAAGTCGGCGTGGTGAGCGTACGCTTGTATCGGCCCTTTTCCGTCAAACACCTCGTTGAAGCACTGCCCCCTACTGTGAAAGTAGTCGCCGTTCTCGATCGCACCAAGGAACCCGGCTCGGCTGGAGAACCACTGTACGTGGATGTGGTTGCGGCGATCAACGAAGCCATGGCAGAGGGCTTTGCGCCTTTCAGCCAGGCTCCCAGGGTAATCGGCGGACGCTATGGTTTATCCTCGAAGGAGTTTACCCCGGCTATGGTCAAAGGATTGTTTGACGAAATGGCTAAGGATAAACCGAAGAACCACTTCACCATCGGAATCAACGAAGACGTCACCCACACCAGCATCGATTACAATCCGGATTTTTCGATCGAGGACGAGGATACGGTGCGGGCCGTTTTCTTCGGATTGGGTTCCGACGGCACGGTTGGAGCCAATAAAAACTCCATCAAGATCATCGGTGAAGAGACCGAAAACTATGCCCAGGGCTACTTTGTATATGACTCAAAGAAATCCGGAGCCGTGACCATTTCGCACCTGCGCTTCGGCCCGCGCCCGATCCGCGCT
>DASQQR010000250.1:0-3132 GCA_035643335.1 Anaerolineales bacterium | reverse complement strand
GTCGTGCTGCTGGGCCTCTTCCGCGGTCCAGCCTTCCAGTACGGCCTGCCGCGACAGGCGGATCTTCCCAGCCGGATCGATGTCGGTGACCATAACGGTGATCTCGTCACCTTCCCGCACGACATCTTCCACCCGGTTCACATGTTCGCTGTCCAATTGGGAGATGTGCACTAAGCCATCGGTGTTGGGGAGGATCTCCACGAAAGCCCCGAAGTCAGTCACACGGACCACCCGGCCGGTGTAGATTCGACCAATGACCGCCTCCTCGGTCAGGCTGGTAATGCGCTCGCGGGCCAGCCGCTCGCCTACACCATCCGTCGAGGCGATGTAAATCGAACCATCCTCCTGGATATCAATGCGAGTGTTGGTCTCATCTTGAATGCTACGAATGGTCTTTCCACCTGGACCAATCACGGCTCCGATTTTCTCGGTAGGGATTTGCATAATCGTGATGCGCGGGGCATGCGGTTTGAGCTCGGGGCGAGGGGCCGGGATAACCTCCAACATCTTGTCCAGGATAAATAGCCTGGCCTGGCGCGCCTGTTCCAATGCTTGTGACAGGACTTCGGAGGAGAGGCCTGAAACCTTTATGTCCATCTGTAAGGCGGTGATGCCCTTGGTGGTGCCGGCAACCTTGAAGTCCATATCACCAAGGTGATCTTCCATGCCCAAGATGTCGGTCATGATGGCATAGCGCCCGTCATCTTCCAGTACCAGGCCCATGGCTACTCCAGCCACGGGTGCTTTGATCGGCACCCCGGTGTCCATGAGCGCCAACGTCGATCCACACACCGAAGCCATAGAAGATGAGCCATTCGAAGACAGAACCTCTGAGACCAGACGCAATGTGTAGGGAAATTCCTCTTCGGGCGGGATCATGGGTCGCAACGCCCGTTCTGCCAGGGCGCCATGGCCGATATCTCGCCGGGAGGCCCCGCGCAAAGGCCGGGTCTCGCCGGTCGAGAAAGGCGGGAAGTTGTAATGATGGATGTACCGTTTGGACTCGAAGGGTGTCAGGCTATCCAGTTCCTGGGCCTCCCGTGGAGTCCCGAGGGTCGCCAGGGTAATCACCTGGGTCTCTCCCCTGGTGAACAGGCCTGAGCCATGTGCCCGGGGGCTGACTTCGACCTCACACCATATCGGGCGGATATTTTGCAGGCCCCTCCCGTCGGGCCGAATACCTTGATCCAGAATGCGCTGGCGCACCATGCTTTTCAGCGTGTCATCGAAGGCTCTTCTCACGCCGAGGGCGAGCGCTTCGTCCTCCTCCGCGAGCTCAGAGACAGCGGACTGTTGCAGCTCATCCAGATCACCGTAGTATTCGGACCTTTCGTAGGGACGGCTGAGGATAGCTTCCATCCGGTCTTTCACTCGAGCGGTGACCTTCTGGTTCAATTCCTCTTCCGCTCCAAAATGCGGGTAATCGCGCTTGGGTTTGCCGATCTCGGACGCCATGCGTTCCTGCAGATCGATAATCGGCTGGATGGCGTGGTGACCGAACTCGAGGGCCTCCACCAGCACATCTTCCGGAACCTCCTCCGCCCCACACTCCACCATCAGAATGGCCTCGCGGGTGCCCGCCAGACGCAAATCCAGATCGGAGGATTCCTCCTCAGAGAAGGTGGGGTTGACCACGAAGTGGCCATCAAGCCGCCCGATCCTGACTGCCCCCACCGGGCCACCCCAGGGGATATCCGAGATCATTAACGCAGTCGAGGCGGCATTCACCGCCATGATGTCGATCGGGTTCTCGCCATCCGCAGAGAACGAATAGATAATGACCTGCACATCGTTGCGCAAATCCTTGGGAAAGAGCGGGCGTAATGGCCGGTCGGTGAGGCGGGCTGTAAGGATAGCCTCTTCTCCCGGGCGTCCTTCACGACGGAAGAACGAGCCTGGGATGCGCCCCCCAGCGTACATGCGCTCCTCGTAATCCACGGTCAGCGGGAAGAAGTCAATTCCCGGCCGCACGTCGCTGCTCATGGTCGCGGCAGCAAATACGACCGTGTCCCCAACCCGGATTGTGACGGCGCCACCCGCCTGGGCAGCCAGGTGTCCCGTCTCCACCGTGATAGGCTTATCGCCTAGCATGGTTTGATAAGTTTTTACTTCTGGTTTCATTATTTTCTCCTGTTCATCTCCCGCCCGTTCAGGGACTGGAAGCTGAGGGCAACACCGTGGTTGTCACCAGTCTCCAATTCCTAACGGGCAGGTTTACAATTTCCGCCTCTTCCGCTTGTATCGGGATGAGTGCTTCTTCCCACTAGAAACGAAAGAGCCAAATTTTTTACGTTTGTGGTGAAGTCGATTAGTTTTTCCACGGCCAACCAGGCCGTTCATGATTCATCACCCCAACAACTCAAAGAAACGAGTAGATTGGAAGCTTCACCATCTACCCGTGTCAGGTGCATTACTTGCGCCGGATGCTGAGTTTATCTGTAAGTGCTTTGTATCGTTGGTAATCCTTTCGACGAACGTAGGCCAGCAAACGGCGCCGGCGGCCCACCAGCTTCAGCAACCCTCTCCTCGAGGATTCGTCGTGCCTGTGGGTTCGCAAGTGATCGGTAAGGTAGTTTATCCGGCTGGTTAGAACGGCAATCTGTACTTCCGGAGAGCCAGTATCCTTATCGTGACGAGAGAACTCGTCCATAATTTCCTTTTTCTGTTCCTTGTCCAATGTCATGACCTCTGCTTACTCCATTCTTTCATTCTCTGTTTGCAGGTCTCCATGCCGGTAGTAGCTCCGCGACAGGAATCATGTTTCCCGGAAACAACCTCCGGCAGGCCTAGTCAGCGCAAGTGATTATACCAAATTATATCTTTATATGGGATCTTCCAATCGAGGCTCCAGCAATTCTAAATTTGGATCACCTGAGCCAGCAAAAACGCTGGTTGAGTGCCCGGCGGGTTTCGATACGGCCTAAGAAGGCCTACTCAACCAGCGCCGGGCGTATCGAAACCAAGTTTTTGCGGTCATATTTAGAATTGCTGTCGAGGCTCTCTGGGATTTGGCGTGGTAGGGGTCAGGTGTGGAGCTCCCTCGCCCCTCAAATCGCTTCTCGCACGGCCCGCCTCAAGGTGGCCTGATCCTCCGATGGGAAAAACCGCAGACCACTACGGATGATCTGGGCG
>DASQQR010000249.1:0-3428 GCA_035643335.1 Anaerolineales bacterium | reverse complement strand
GGCCAGACCATCCCGTAGATAAACTCGCAGTGGAATGATCGTCACCCCCTTCTTGCGGACTTCGTCCCACAACCGGTGAATCTCGGATCGATGTAGCAGTAGTTTACGGGGACGATTCGGATCGTGATTGTAATGGCTGGCTTGGTCGTACGGGGCGATGTGAGCCGAGACCAGCCAGGCTTCGCTCCCATCCTCTACCGTGACATACGCCTCCGATAAACTGATGTTTCCGGCACGGATGGATTTTATTTCGGTCCCTTTCAGCGCAATACCGGCTTCATAGGTATCTAGTATGAAATACTCGTGTCTGGCTTTACGATTGGTTGCCACCACTTTGGTGCTCATAGCACGATGATTCTAACATAGCTCCGATTAATGCCCGCCAAGCAGGATCTTGCTCGCCGCGGCAATTGCCGAGTTGGGGTTACTGTCGTCGGAGGAGACCGCTATGTCTGGCTGCAAACCTTTGTCTGCCAATGGAAGACTCAGATCGGGAATCCACCAGTGCCCGGCAGTGACATGCAGGCTTGAACCATCTTTGAGATCGAAGACCAATTGAACCGTATCTTTTCCAAATGTGGGCGCGCCGATCAGCGGCGCGCGCTGGTGAGCCTGGAGCGCTCCGGCGATGATTTCCGCCGCGCTGGCGGTTCCATGGTTTACGAGAATAGCCAGGGGGATATCCCTCAGCGGCCCGGGTTTTTCCACGCGAAAGGTCTCCACGGCTTGCTCCCGGTATTGCTGCTGGATGACGACCCCGGCCTTTAGGAACAATCTTGCCGTATCGACGCCCGTAGTAAGCAACCCACCTCCGTTATCTCTCAAATCTAATATAAAACTTGTCGCTTCTTTCGATTCTAGATCCCTTACCGCTTTTTGAATTTCATCGGGAGTGCTGGCCGCAATGGTATTGATTTTGATGATCCCAATTTGAGGATTGTCCGGGTCTAAGTGCCAGGTCACCGATGGTAGGGAGACAGCCGCCCGTCGGATCGAGATTTCCACCGGTAGGAAATCCGGTGTATGTCCGATCAGGAGTTTGACGGACTTCCCTTCTGGACCCCTGATCGCTGCCTGGATTGTCTCTATGGAGGTCTCTGGCCCGATCTGGAGGTTTTCCACTGCGATGAGCCGGTCTCCCTCCTGAACGCCCGCCTGCGCAGCTGGACTATCTGGAAGCGGAAAGAGAATCACTTCCCCATTTTGATTTCTGCTCAACTGCACTCCGATACCGCCAAATTCGCCCTCTAACGAATTGGTCTCAAGCTCGTGCTGGACCGGTTCTACGAAAATTGTGTACGGATCATCATAAGCCTGAACCATGCCGCGAATCATCCCATACTCGAGAATCGGCGGCTCAGGAAGATCGTGAAGGGCATGTTCGGACAGTATTGAATACGCTTGATTCAGTATCGGGAACTGGTCAAGCCCTGGATGTTGGTTAGCTCGCACGATATATCCGGCCATGAAAGACATCGAGGTGCAAGCGACTGCTACCAGAGAGAAGAGGAAACCACGTCTGAAGCTCATAAAGTCTCCCAATCACTTACGCGGCTCGTTGCGAAATACCTCCGGTTTCAGCAAACCGACAAAGGGCAGGTTGCGGTATCTTTCGCGGTAATCCAGGCCATAGCCAACCACGAAGAGATCGGGTAGGTCAAACCCCGCGTATCGGATCGGCAGATCTATTAACCGGTGCTTGCTTTTGTTGAATAGTGTGCAAACCTCCAGACTGGCAGGTCTCCTGGAGCGCAGATTTCCCAGGAGATAGTTCAACGTTAATCCGGTATCCACCACATCTTCAACAAATAAGATATTTCGATCTGTGATCGGCGTCTCTAAATCTTTTACCAGGCGGACCAGGCCTCTCTCTCGCGCCTCGGCCGAGTAGCTGGAGACTGCCATGAAATCCACCTCAACCGGGATTGTGATCGCCCGCAACAAATCTGACATGAAAAGCAGAACACCCTTCAGGACCCCAACCAGAAGCGGGTTCTTCTGGGCATAATCCTGTGAGATCTGCTCCCCCAAGGCACTCACCTTTTCCTGAATCAGAGTCGTAGAGATCAGTATTTCACTGATGTCTTTCGTCAGTTCCGCGTATTCTTCGCTCGACTTTGCTCCCACAATTATTCTTCTTGTGCCTCCGTCCCCGAGATCTTCTCCGCCTCCTGGTCCAGTCCGTATTTCACCATCAGATTTCGGATATCCCGGCGTTTGAACATCTTCACGTTGATCGCGGGATAAAGCTCTTGCATGCGTCTTAGTTTTCGATTTTTGCGCGTAGTTAATGAGGGGCGCAGAGTCGTCAGTTCGATGTATAAGTCCTGTCCGGGCAGATAAAAATCGGGAGCAAAGGCTTCGGTGACATTCCCCTCCTCGTCCCATTCCAGGGCAAAAGTGCGCGGTTCGTATTCCCACCGGATTCCATAATAATCCAAAATCCGTGCAAATGTTTCTTCGGTTGGGTGAGCGAAGCCGGTGTGCTGATTTTTTTTCTTGGAATTACTCAATGCCTTGCATCCGTGATTTGAGGAGTTTACCCATTCCCGCCCAGAATACATTGTGTCAGTGCCTGGCAAATCAGGCAGGCTGCCTCCTCCGGGGTGAGACGAGCAGTGTTTAGGATGAGGTCATACAGCTCAGGATCGTCCCAGCGGACATGATAATAGCGCCTCAGGTAGTCTTTACGCGTTTGGTCGCTCGCTCTGATTTGCTCTTGGGCGGACCTCAAGGGAATGTTTTGCTGCCGTGCGATTCGTTCAGCCCTTAAGGAAGCGGGAGCGATCACTTTAATGTGCAGGACCCCTGGATTATCTCCCAGGATCACTTGCCCGGCGCGACCGATGATCACGATGTTCCCCTCCGCTGCGAGCTCTTGCATTAATTCTCGGACCGCTTGGTGATATGCACGCTGAGCTCGAGGAGTCGGTTTTAATCCCAGCAAACCAAGATCATCAATCGTTGCCAGGGCGACCTCAGGAGCCTGGGCTCGCGCGGCCGCCCGGTTGATGACTTCACGGCTGACCAGGCGGTAGTTGAGGCGATCTGCAATTGCTTGGCCGACCTCATCACCATGGCTGCCTAATTGACGGGAGATTGTGATCGCAGTCATTTGCAGGCTTTTTTATAGCACTAATTTCCCAACGTTTTCTTGTTAAAGAAATCGTCCGGTTCACTGCTAAAATTATAGCATACTGGCTGGCGCATCAAGCGCACAAGGAGTGCTCATGCCTGAAACCGCATCGCAAGATAACTGGATCCTCGAGACTCACCACCTCACCCGCGTTGTCGACGGCAAAACGATCATTGGGGACATATCGGTTCAGGTCCGCAGGGGAGACATCCTGGCGATTGTAGGACCCAGCGGCGCGGGCAAGTCTTCATTCTTGCGCTTGCTCAACCGTTTAGATGAACCCACCCGTGGG
>DASQQR010000248.1:0-4630 GCA_035643335.1 Anaerolineales bacterium | reverse complement strand
TGAAGCCCTCCCAAAACCCGCTCAGCTACATGTAAATGCTCGTAGAATGGACCTTCAAAAGCGGACACAACACATCACTAGGAGAAAGCAAAATGTTAAAAAGAGGTTCGACAGTTCTTTCAATATGGAGCGGAATCAATTTCCTCCTCGCCGCATTGATATTGACCAGTGTCGTCATATTCAGAGCAAACTCCCCACTCTTGGTGATGGTGTTTGAAAGATCTGAAATTGCCAGCCTGGATGCCAGGGTCATTGCATCGCTCAATGCTTTGACAATCCTGTACAACTCTTGCTCGATGGTCGTCTCGGTGCTGGTATGGACGGTCATTCGGAAAAACCTGATCGCCGGCCAAAAATGGGCTTTCTGGCTGCTGCTGTTCGTGATTGGCTTTATTGAGGTTATGGCCTTTATCGCCTCCGCAGCCATTGGAAACGCACGCTGGCAAGTGAATATTATTCTGAGCGTTTTATACGTTGTGGGCATTGGTTTGTCTGGCTATTCTTTGTTCATGTGGTATCCATCAATTCGCGTGACTGGCGTCTGATGAGAGCAAATCCATTCTTTATCCGCTTGATGGCCGGGAGTTTCTAAAACCTGAGAAACCGATCCTTGGAGTCGACATGGCTGGTCGGCTTGAGGCGGCTGCTAGCAACGTCAACCAGTTTCCGCCGGGAAATGAGGTCTCCGGGATCTTATCCTGGTATGGTTGTGCTACTTACCTGGATCGCTGTGAGCTAAAGAATGAGGCGGTTTCACAAGCACTTTTTTTTGTTTCGGGTTAAAATTTGGCTCTAGCAGATTGATCGCTACCCAAATATGCAGATCTGAGCAAAATCAAATGGCCTTTGCGAATTTGCCGGTTCAGTTAACCAGTTTCATCGGTCGTGAAAGCGATCTGGCCAATGTAGGGCTTATGCTCTCCGAGGCCAGATGCATCACGATCACTGGCCCAGGAGGATGCGGCAAGACGCGGCTCGCGCTCCAGATTGCATACAAGGTCACCGAAGAATTCGAGGATGGCGCCTGGTGGGTAGACCTGGCACCGTTACTTGACCCCGCTCTCGTGGCACAACTCATCGTGCATACATTGGGCCTTCGTCCAGTTGCGAACCAGCCATGATGGAGTCGTTGATCAACTTTGTGCGCCCGAAACGGATGCTGCTCGTTCTGGATAATTGCGAGCATCTTAACGAGGCGTGTGCACAAGTCTCCCGGCAGTTGCTCGCCAAGGCGCCCGAGCTACGCATCCTGGCCACCAGCCGTGAGGCCCTGGCGATGGAAGGCGAAACGATTTACCCGATATCGGGTCTGGCGTGGCCTTCATCTAGCAGAGAGGTTGTGCGAGAAGGGCAAAACAGCTTTGATCTTCAAGCATTAATGGGGTTTGACGCAGTCAGATTGTTTGTTGAGCGAGCGCGGTCGATCACGCCCCAATTCAGCCTCATACTCGAAAATGCGCCTGCGATTGTCGAGATCTGCCGACGCCTGGATGGCCTGCCTCTAGCGCTGGAGCTGGCCAGCGCCCGCGTCAATGTGCTGACCGTTCAAGAAATAGCAGGCCGCTTGAACGATCGCCTTAATCTGCTCACCTCCGGCGAGCGCAGGGGTTTTGAGCCGCGCCACCACACCTTGCGAGCGGCCATCGATTGGAGTTACGCGCTGCTTTCAGCCCAGGAGCAGACCTTGCTATGCCGTTTGGCGGTATTTGCAGCCGGCTGCTCCTTCGACAGCGCTGAAGCGATCTGCCCGGGGGGTGGGATCTTGCCAGGCCAGATGCTCGATTTGTTGTCTTCGCTGGTCGATAAGTCGCTCGTTGTGGCCGAGACAACCGGAAAAGCCCCGGCCCGCGACCGCCTGCTCGAAACGATCCGCGAATTTGCCCTCGAGAAGCTGAAGGAAACAGGTGAATTGACGCTTATGCGTGACCGCCACCTGGATTTGTTCCTCGCCCGAGCTGAAGAAGCGATGCCAATTTTATCGCCAATCGGGGCCTTCCTTCTATTTAGGTATGTGCTTACTTTCACAGGGAGAAACCGCGATCCAGCTAGGAAAGTATGAGATCGCCCGCGAACGGCTAGACGAAAGCCTGGCGCTGGCCCGCCAGGATGGCGATACATACCGGATAGCCCACACGCTCAACACGCTGGGAGATCTATCTCGTTTGGAGCAGAATTACGCCGAGGCGGCCAGCGTTTATGAAAGCGGGGCTGCGCTGCTGCGTGAGCTTGCGGCGCAGCGTGATCTGGGCTCGCTATTATCCAATTTGGGGTACGCCCGACTGTATCTGGGGGATGTCGAACGCGCCTTTCACTTATTCAATGAATGCCTGGCGATCCACCAGGCCCAGCAGAACACACCCGGTATGACCGAAAGCCTGATCGGCTTTGCCGCGACCGCGGTGCTTGACGGACAACCGGCCGCCGGGGCGCGCTTGCTGGCCGCGGCAGTGGCGATCAGCGGGCAGCCCTCCGCCTCGAAATGGAGGGCGAACCAGATGGAGTTCGAACGGTATCTCGGTCTCGCTCGTGCCAGGATGGAGCAGGCCGAATATCAGGCAGAGCAAGCAGCGGGGCGTGTTATGTCCCTCGAGCAAGCCGTCCGATACGCTCAACAGCTGCGAGTCCATCCAGCACCTGAGCAGAGGGCGGAAGCGAAGGTGGACCAATTAACTGGGCGCGAGCGTGAAGTCGCCGCGTTGATCGCGCAAGGCAAAACCAACCGCGAGATCGCCCAGGAGCTTGTGCTAAGCAAGCGCACCGTTGAAAAACACGCCGCGAACATTTTGTCCAAGCTCGGGTTGACCAGCCGCGCCCAAATCGTGCGGTGGGCGATTGAAATAGGCCTGGTGCGAGCTTCTGAGTAATTTCAACCATCATTTGCGCCCATACCTTAGCGGGCAGGCATTAGGCTTGCCCGCTGTTTATTTATCGCTTCAAGAATCGAATGATACGTATGGCAATTACGTATTAATACCCATGCTATTTTTCGGCTGATTTGTAATAATGACGATGTCAATCAGATTAATTCATTCGATCGTAATTGCCACGAACAGAAAAGAAGGACAGAGATGGATTTGAAAGAACTCACCTCTCAACAAATTGTTTGCGCCTGGATGCTGATCCTTGCCGGCGCCATTTTTGTACCTGGCGGGATTCTGTACGCCGGAAGAGCCATCTTGAAGTGGCCGGCAGCGCAATCCCAGAGCTATCTGGTTTGGGAAAGGGGCCTCGTTATGGGCGCTATCCTGGTCGCGACCCTGGGTTTGGTACTCCTGGAGAGGCTTCTCGGGGCGGCCGGCGACCAAATTCTGGCGCCCATGGGTCTGACGATCTTCCTGATCGGGACTGTCCTTGTGCTTGCAGCCGAAACCTTCTCCCTCGGCCGGCAGGAGATGATCTATGCTCCGATTGTGGTTTTTGTCGTCCTGGCTTTCCTGGGGCAAGCAGCATATGGAGCCGCCATCCTGCGCACCGGGCTTTTACCAGCATGGGTGGGTTGGGCGACCATCCTCTGGAACCTGGCCTGGCTGGTCATCTTGCCTATCGCCAGGCCGCAGGATGTGTATTATCCCTGGCTTCACTACGTGGCGCCTCTCATCCTTGGAATAAGGCTGCTGGTCGGGAGATAGGCAGTGCAAGCCGCCCCATCCCTCGTTCGCCAGCTCTTTGACCAGGCTTTCAATCAAGGCAACCTCATCATCGTGGATGAACTGGTTTCGGCTGAACTCACCACCCACATGCCGAGCTGGGGTTTGCCTGCCAGCCGGCTGGGTTTCAAACAGATGATCGCCAATCTCCGAGCTGCTTTTCCCGACCTTCACTGCACGATCGAAGACGAAATCGTTGAGGAAGATAAGCTCGCGGCGCACTGGACGATGCGCGGCACACACCAGGGGGCATACTTTGGAAACCTGCCCACCGGCAGACCGGTAGCAGTACAGGGATTGATCTTTGCCCGCTCTGCGGCTGGGCGGATCGTTGAAAACTGGATCGTGATCGATGAAATGGGTTTGCTCCAGCAGCTGGGTGTCGTTCCACCATCATTCTAGCAGCTCTGCTGGCACTGGCCTCAATCGGCTTTTTTAAGCTGAACGAGCCCTACATTTATCCGGTGGCTGAATCCAGGTAGCCGGGACAGCGGATCGAATCGCCCGAGGTGAAAAAGCTGAAAAGTGGTTTCTCAGAACCCAGGATGCCCTGGCAGATGGTGCGGGCAGCCACAACCGACGATGAATTGAGGGCCATGTTTTCTTATCTGCATGCCCTTGCGCCGCTGGAAAGCCCAACCCGCTGAGGGGTAAGGGTGCCAGGTTCGTGATACTATTGGACCAGATAACTACTGATATTCTAAAATCACGACCCATGCAATCACAAAGCCAAGAACCTTCCTCACTTCCCTCAGGAACGACACTGTACCGCTTCAACGGTGTGCCGGTTGTGGCGCAGCCTGATTTTTGGCCCGCTCCTATCCTGCTAACCGGCGTGCTGACCTGGGTTGCCGGGCTGCGCAAACCGGAACGCTCCTGGCCTCAGCGCCTGAGCGTGGCATTGCTGGCGATGCCGGTCGCCTGGTTTGCCGATGTCGGTCACGCTATGGCACACACCGTCAGCGCCCGGCTGGCCGGAGCAC
>DASQQR010000247.1:0-3165 GCA_035643335.1 Anaerolineales bacterium | reverse complement strand
GATAACGGCTCGAAAACCCATCTCGAGCGCCGCCTGGAAGGCAGCTTCGGTGAAGTTGGTCGTCTCAATTGTCAGGGCCGTCGTCGTGCCGCCGCGGATCATTTCGGCAATCGAGAGCCGCGCAGATGCGTAAACGCTTTCCGGACGATGGGCTTGCTCCAGGGGCCAGATTCTCAAACGCAGCCAGTCCACGACGTCCAGGTCATCCGCCATGCCGCGAAATAAGGTTTGGTTGAGGTGCACGTGTACTTGAACGAAACCGGGCAGAACCAGTTTGCCGAACGCATCGATGACTTGATCGGCGCTCTCTCGGTTGGAGGGAATTTCTGCAATCCGGCCGTCCTCAATGTAAATGCTCCCGCTCAGGATCTCCCTGGCAGGGTTCATGGTGATGATCTCGCCGTCTCGGATTAAGATCGTGGTCATAAAGCGAATTCAAAACTGTGTTTTCCGGGGCTGGATTTGGGGGTGAGCGTGCGAAGCATGCTCACCCCCAAATCCAGCTTTTGTAGGCTCATTACGCCTTTTCGTAAGGTTTGGCGACGTATGCCGGCGGGGTCGCCCGGCCCATTGCGCCCACTAGCGCTACAATTGTCAACACATAAGGCAATGCCAGCAGGAATTGGGGCGCAATCGGTACGCTGGCAGCCTGGGCTGCGGCTTGCAGTGCATCCGCGAAACCGAATAACAGGCAGGCGAACAAGGCTCCCACCGGATTCCAGCGCCCGAAGATCATGGCCGCCAGACCAATGAAACCTCTTCCCGCCGTCATTACGGTTACGAATTGGGCCAGATAGGATACCGATAGGAACGCGCCGCCCAAAGCCGCCAGCACACCACTGAGCAGCACGCCGCTGTAGCGCATGGCGTAAACGCTGATCCCGACGGTCTCCGCAGCGTGGGGTTGCTCTCCAACGGAGCGCAGCCGGAGTCCAAATGGCGTGCGGAACAGGAGGAACCAGCTCGCCGGCACCAGTATCAGAGCCAGGTATACCAGCGGGCTTTGCTGCCCAAGGATCGGACCAATGACCGGGAGATCGGCGAGGATTGGAATGCGCCATTCCGGTATTCGCTCAACGATTGGCGTGATGCCTTGTTGTCCCCAGATTTTCAGGAGTAAGAAGTTGGGCAGCCCAACGCCAATGATATTGATCCCCGTTCCGACAATGGCCTGATCCGCTCGTAAATTGATGCACATGAAGGCGTGGATGAAGCCGGTCAGCAAGCCGCTGGCCACTCCTGCCAGGACTCCAATCCAGGGATTCCCGGTGAAATAGGATCCAACTACTGCTGTAAAAGCGCTGATCAGCATCATGCCTTCAAGACCAATGTTGAGCACGCCGGATCGTTCGGAAAAAATCCCACCCAGCGCCGCATAAAGGATAGGCGTCGCCGACCGGAGCGCAGCAGCCAATAAAAGGGTTAGGTTAAGCGCCTGCAACCAGTTCTGCATGGGCTATCTCCTGAGTGATCTGAAAAGCGAAGTTGAGAAGGCCATTCTCACCTCGCTTGCTCCTGCAATTCGTCCTGGCTTGGAGCTGCTTCGCTCGAGCTCCGCAAATTCAAGCGCGACAACCTCCGTTCCAGAAATGGACGCATGGTCTGGTTCATTGCGGTGAAGAAAATGATCAGCGCGGTGAGGATATAAACCATGTCTTTGCTGATGTTGGCAAGGGCTTGCATGGCGACCGATCCGCTGCGCAACGCGCCCAATAAGAGCGCCGCGGCCACCACGCCAACCGGATGCAGCAATCCCAGGAGCGCCACTGCGATCGCATCCCAACCATAGCCCGGCGAAAAGTTCTCGTAAAAGCGGTAGTGAACGCCGAGCACCTCGACCGCTCCGGCTATCCCGCCTAACCCTCCGCTGATGAACATCGCAAAGATGGTCATAAATTTCGACGAAATCCCCGCAAATTCGGCCGCCTCGGCGTTGAACCCCACGACACGCAGTTTATAGCCCAGCCTGGTTTGGAACAAAAAGAAGTAGATCAGAACGGTCACGAACAAGGCGATGAAGATGCCGCTGCTCAGGCGCGTCCCGGGCAGAATGCGTTGCAGCATCGCGCTCTCTAAGATTTTCGGGGAGGTTGGCAGCTGGCCTTCGGCTTTCATCGGGCCGCCTACCGCCACCATGTAGCTGGCGATCGCAAACGCGATGTAATTGAGCATAATCGTGGTGATGACTTCGTGAATTCTATGGAAGGCTTTGAGGTATCCGGGTATGGCCCCCCAAAAAGCGCCTATAATTGTGCCGCCCAGCAAAGCCACAAGCAGGTGGATGCCAGGCGGAAGCGGCCAGGCGTACCCGATATACGCGGCCACCAGCCCCCCTAGTACAATCTGCCCTTCTACGCCCATATTGAACAATCCGCAGCGGAAGCCGACCGCAACAGCCAGGCCACCGAAGATCAATGGCGTTGAGGAGAGCAATGTCTCGGCAAAGGTTCGTTTGGACCCCAGGGCCCCTTGAAGCAGGGCATCGTATACTTTTATGGGGTCCTCTCTGAAAATCAGGAGGATAATTGCGCCCGCGATCAGCGCTAAGCTAACCCCGACGACGAATTGCAGGGGGCTGATGATCCCGGTAAGATCCCTGGATCCCCTTTTTTTCGGCGTCGTTCCTTCAGAAGAATCGACCACGTTCCACCGCCTTATCCGCTCTTGGCACCATTTACGTTTGCCTCCTTCAGCTCGGAGGATACCTGCTTGCTCCCATTATTCCTCACTCCGGCCATCAAGAGGCCCAATTCCTCGGGTGTTGTCGAACCGGCTCTAAAATGCCCCACAATTTCACCTTCGTACATCACCAGGATCCGGTCGCTCAGATCCAGAATTTCGGTGAGTTCCATGGAGACCAGTAGCACGGCTTTTCCCTGCCTTCTCAGTTCCAGGAGTTTGTTGTGCACGAATTCGATGGCTGCTACGTCCAGGCCTCGGGTGGGTTGAGACGCGATCATCACCTGGGGCTCTCTTTGAAATTCGCGCGCCACAATCAGCTTCTGCTGATTACCTCCGGACAGAGTCCGCGCCAGGACATCCGATCCGGGCGTTCTCACGTCAAACATGTGGATCGATTCATCCGCGAACTTCTTGCTGGCTTTGTAATCGATCAGCATGCCTCGTTTGAAAGGTCGTTTGTCCTCGAAACCGAGCAGCAGGTTT
>DASQQR010000246.1:0-18081 GCA_035643335.1 Anaerolineales bacterium | reverse complement strand
GGAGAGATGGTGCACATGGCGCAGTCGTTTGTAGGGAAGGTCTTATCCAGCTGCGCCATTTTTCCGCCGATGGCGGATTTGGTCTCGACCAAGTAGACTCTGAATCCCTGATCTGCCAGATCCAGGGAAGCCTGCATGCCCGCAATGCCCCCACCAACGACCATCACGGCACCAACGGGTCCCTTATCGACGGGTTGTGTGCTTATTCGACTCATCGTGTTCCTTCCCAACAGGCGATTGTCTCTCACTCCTTGCTTTGGTCTTTTCCTTTGGCGTTTACTTCCTTCGACCCCGGAAACCGGCTTCTTCCTCATCTTCTTCGGGCGCTTTTGGTTTTTCTTTTCCGTTTCGATTCTTGACTTTGAGAGGATTGGGCCCCATTTTCCGGATGCGTTCGGTCATCGTTTGCGCGGTCATGGCGAAGGTGTGACCCTGGCTGCCCGACATGAAGAACATCTCGAGGCGCTCACCGCCCAGGCCAATTTCGTCCAAGATCTTCTTTGCCCGTTCCACGCGGGCCTGCCCACGCTCATTACCGCGCACGTGGTGGCAATTGCCGATAGGGCAAGCTGTCAGGTAGACTCCATCGGCGCCTTGCTCAAAGGCTTCCAGCAAATAACGGATATCCGTTTTCCCGGTACAGGGTAGCCGCACAAATTTCACATTTGCCGGATACTGGATATGCAGCGCGCCGGCTGTATCCCCAGCCATGTAACCACAGTATATGCAGTAAAAGGCCGTAATCTCGGGTTCGAAGGTTTTTTCTTGTTGGTCACTCACTGAGATACCTCTAGGGATGCAGCTGTTTGCCAGCTTCCCAGACCTCCAATTGCACGCAGCATGATCTGCTCATCGGTATAATTGACCAATTGGATGGCGTTAGCCGGACACTCGCCGGTGCAGGTGCCACATCCCTGACAGCGCGCCGAATCGATATAAGCGGCGCCTCCCAGCCCCCCGACTCCGGACCGCCCTTCTTGTTGGATGACTTGGGGAATACCGAAGGGGCATGTGCGTGTGCAGGTCAGGCAGCCCACGCATTTATCCGGGTCAACCTCGGCGACCACTCCACCCAGGTATAATGAACCACCTTGGGACAGCAAGGTCAGGGCCCGCGCCGCAGCAGCCAAAGCATGGCTGATGCTCTCTTCAATAAACTTAGGATAGTGAGCCATCCCAGCCAGGAAGATACCCTCCTGCATGAAATCCATCGGGCGTAGCTTCATCTGTGCTTCTTCAAAGAAACCCTCTGTGGATAGCGGGAGGCGCATCAACCTGGCGAGTTTTTGGGTGCCAACCGCAGGTTCAACCGACATACTTAGGGGTACGAGATCGGCAGGCAAGGTCAACCAACGATTAAGCGATAGATCCTTTACTCGAACCTCAATGCGGTCATAATCATGATCATAAGTAACTTGGGGTGGCTCATCGTCGGAATATCGAACGAAGATTACCCCTATGCGGCGTGCCTCGGTGTAATACTCTTCGCGGAACCCATAGGTGACGATGTTCTTGTAAAGCACCGTGACTCGACAGTCCGGCTTGACCAGCTTGATGCGAATGGCGTTTTTCATTGTGTTGGTGCAGCACACCCGCGAGCAGTAATCCGGAACCCCCTCTGGGCGGACACACTGGATCATGACTACGTCATTGAGTCTGGCGATTTCCTCCGGATGGTGGATGAATTTCTCTTCCAGTTCGCGTTGCGTGATTACCTGGGGGAACCTCAGTAGTGGGTGTTCACGCCCTTCCTTGGCACCCGTCGCCACGATGGTGATGCCATGTTCGAGGTACACCCTTTCAACTTCTTCATCCGTCCGTCTGGTTAGGATTTCGGTTTGGAAGAAACCAACATGGCCTGAAAAATCGACCACCTCTGAGCGAGTATGCGTGATAATGCGTTGGTGTGAGCGGACGCGGTTTACCAGGTCGCGCAGTAAGCGCTGCGGGTTGTAACCTTCGGCAACGTAGTACAGGTTAAGCAGATTGCCTCCCAGCATCTCGGTACGTTCGACCAGATGAACTTCGTATCCACTGTCGGCAATAGCCAGAGCAGCTGTCATCCCTGCCGCACCTCCTCCGATGACCAGTGCATTCGGTCGGCAGCGATGTTCCTTTTTGTGCACCGCCTGAGCGACCGCTGCTCGTCCAACTGCTATGCGTACAAGTTCCTCGGCCTTTTGGTTGGCAAGATCGCTTTGCCAGCGGTGCACCCGGCTGCACTGCTCGCGCAGGTTGACCAGTTCGGCCAGGTACGGGTTTAATCCTGCCTCCCTGACAGTTCGCTGGAAGAGCGAATCATGGGTGCGGTTGCTGCACGCCGCAATTACGATCCGGTTTAGATTAGCCTGCTGGGTTTTGTCCCGAATCTGATCCAGGCCTTCAGGGAAACATGCGAAATCAATGTTTTCTGATAAGACTACACCAGGCCATTGATTTGCCCGGCGCGAGATCCGGTGCAAGTCCAGGATCTCGGCGATGGTGCCACAGCACGAGCAGAAGAACACACCTATCCGAGGCGGTTCACCGGTCACGTCGCGTTCAGATGGTAAATCATTGGTTGGTAAGAACGGCCACTCGCGGCTGTATGGGTACGTGTTCAGCCGGTCGTTGAGCAGGCGCATCGCCTCGGCAGCTGCGCCGCTGGCATCGATGATGGTCTCCACAATCTCCTTTGGCGAGTTGAATGCACCGCATACAAACACACCAGGACGCGTGCTCTGCAATGGGGTAAATTTATCGGTCCGGCAAAACCCGTAGTCATCCAGCTCGATACCCAGCATGTCAGCCAAATGGCGGGCAGAACCAGGCGGTTGTAATCCAGCAGCTAAAACCACCATCTCAAAGCGTTCTTCTACGCGCTCCCCGTTAGGGTCAGCATAACCGAGAACAAGGTCGTGGGTCTCTGGGTCAGACCGGATAGCTGAAACCCGGCAGCGAGTGTATTGGATGCCGTGTCGCTCCCTTGCTCTGGCGAAGTAAGTGCTATACTCCTTATTGAATGCCCGCTCGTCCATCACGAAGATTCGACACTCGATGTCTTCGCCCAGTCGTTGCTTGGCGAGCATCGCCTCTTTCGTAGCATACATGCAGCAGATCGAAGAACAGTAAGTGTTGTTTTGGTCGCGTGAGCCTATGCATTGCAACCAGGCAATCGATTCGGGGCGTTGGCCGTCTGATGGGCGCACCACGATGCCTTCGGTAGGCCCAGAACGACTTGCCAGGCGCTCATATTGCATCGCGTGCAAGACGTTAGGGTAGCGACCATACCCTAATTCCTCGAGCTCGGTTGGATCATATTCTTGGAAACCCAGCGCCAAGATGATCGCTCCCACTGCTACTGTCATTAAATGAGGTTGTTCGTTCAGATTAATGGCGTTGGAGGGACACACCTCCACACACTTACCGCAGTCATCACAATAAGGGCCGCAGTCGATGACATAGGTATCGGGGGCGGCACGGGCCGAGGTTTTATAGGCCGCCTTGCGTGTGGTCAAGCCGCGTTGATATTCATTCGGCAATTCTATCGGACAAGCTTGCGAGCAGTAACCGCAGTTGATGCAGCGGTTCACATCCACGTAACGAGGTTCTTGGCGGAGAGAAACTGTGAAGTCGCCAGCCTGTCCTTCTACGTCAATTACATGGGTATCCGTCAAGGTAGCGATATTCGGATGCTGGTTATGTTGGATATAGGCGGGGGAGATGGAAGGCCGGGTGCAGCCGTAGCCATGATCCGCGGTACCTCTGCACAGCACACAATCGTGCTGGGGGAACATGTAACCGAGTTGCGCCACTCGCCCTCCCAAGCACGGGGTCTGTTCAATCAGATAGACTTTCAGTCCAGCATCGGCCAGGTCAAGCGCGGAACGCATGCCTCCAATTCCGCCGCCGATTACCATCGCCGCGGCAGGTTTAGGCCGTGCAGAGTATGGATTGATCACCTGCATAATCACCGCTCCAGGGTTGAAGGTGTTGGCATGTCGCATTAAGGACAAACACCCGCCTGGTACAGGAGCTTGGCTACAATGATATTCGGTTGTGTTCCCTGGACCAAAGCCGGATCGAACAGGATTTGGACTCTGACCAAAATGCAAACGCCCTCCTGCCTGATACGGGGAGGGCGTTCCGCGGTAGTGGGGTGCAGTGATGTGCCCCGCTTGACCACAAACAGGCATCAGAGACGGCGAATATATGAAGTTGGTGGCCCTATCCTTAAAAATACAGTTTAGCAGATGAATAACTGGAAGTCACGTGGCGTTAATCCTATTAATTACATGCAACTTGTCAGGAATTCATGTTAGAAAAGATCGTGTAAAGCCGCCTGTGCGGCGTGGTAACCGCACATACCGTGAGCTCCCCCACCAGGCGGCGTAGAAGATGAGCACAGATAAACGCCTCTAATCGGCGTGGAATAGGGCACCAAACGAGCGGTAGGCCGGGCGAAATGTTGTCGGATGTCCTGAATTCCCGCGTTGATGTCTCCCCCCACATAATTTGGATTATATTCTTCAAATTCTGCCGCTGACATGGTGTGGCGAGCCAGGATGCGCTCGCGAAATCCTGGAGCGAAGCGCTGGATTTGTGCTTCGATCCGTTCCGTCATGTCAAAGGTCGAACCGTTGGGAACGTGACAATATGCCCAGGCCGTATGTTTTCCCTCGGGCGCCCGGGTTTCATCAAACAGCGTTTGCTGGGCTAGAAGAATGTAAGGTCTCTCCGGATGTTTCCCCTGGGCCACTTCCCATTCCGAGGCCGCTATCTCCTCATATGTGCCGCCTAAGTGCAATGTGGCCGCTCGCTCGCATTCCTTTGCCTCCCAGGGAATCGGGCCATCCAGCGCAAAATCAATTTTGAACACGCCAGGCCCGTATCGAAATCCTTCCAATTTCCGCCGGAATCCAGGTGGTAGTCGCTTGCCGGTGATTCGTACCAATTCCTGAGGAGTCGTGTCAAAGAGCACCGCGCGGGTTCGAGGTAGCTCATCCAGAGTTCTGACTCGCCATCCACTGGCGATCTCTCCGCCAAGCGAGCGCAGGTAGCAGACCATGGCGTCGGCCAGCTTCTGCGAACCGCCTCGCGCTACCGGCCATCCGGCCGCGTGTGCCGAGCCGTTGAGCACCACGCCGAAAGCGGACGTGATCCACTTGTTGAACGGCATCATCGAATGGCCCGCCATCCCGGCAAAGAGGGCGCGAGCTCTTTCCCCCTTGAAAAGGGTCTTTGCCAGGAAGTCAGCCGGCCAGAGAACCCGGAGTCCAAAGCGTGCCATTAGCAGCGGATGCCTGGGCGGCAGTGGAAAAGGACCCAGCAGATCGACCGCCAGCTCGTCCCATCGGTCTACAATGGGCGAAAACAGGCGCCGGTAAATCTCTGCATCGGGCCCCAGTGTCTCGCTGGTAGCTTGAACCGAACGCTCTACAATCACCGCCGGGCTATCGTCAAGGGGATGAGCCAGTGAAGCAGGCGGGTAAACCCACTCTAGGCCGTAGTCCTCCAGGGGCAGGCTACTCAGGTAGGGGGAAGTGACCCCCAATGAATGGATCGTCGAGCAAACATCGTGTATATACCCTGGCAGCGTCAGCTCCGCCGAACGTGTTCCGCCTCCAATAGTGTCGCTGGCCTCGATGACCAGCACGGAATGCCCGGCACGCGCTAGGACGATCGCGGCTGACAGACCGTTTGGACCGGAGCCGACCACAACGGCATCATATGACGGCTTCACGGGCATTATTCAATTTCTTGGTGATCTTCTGGCCCAGCGCAAGGGCGCTGCCAGTTGGTAGAAGAAAGACCTGACGATCGCGTTTTTCCAAACGTTCTTTGCCTGTGACCACTGAAATCGTGGATCGATCAGAACCTTAAAATATTGTACCTGCCCGCGAACACCAAAGTAGGCCGCTAACGATTCAAGTACGTGTTGCCAGATCTTTTCCTGCTGTTTCGCCCCACCTAAAAGCCGGAAACCGAGTTCGAAAAGAGGGTCTGTCGAACGAGCCAATGACTGCACTTGAGCGACCGTGCTGCCCTCTTCTTCGTATGCACTAAATGTGTTCCATCCTGATTCTGGATGTCCTTCAGGAGTCATTAAAGTGAACGATTCATCGTCTGCATAAAGGACGAGCATACCTGTCGCTACGGGAAATCCGCTGACCGTCGCGTTGATCAGCACTACCTCTCCAGGCTGGATGCCAGCCAACGTAGGAATGAAGCGATTTTCTGGGGGTTGAAACGCTTGAAAATTGGCCTTCCAGGACTTAATGACTTCTGCGGGGGAAGCATCTATGCCACTTAATCGCACACGATAAGTCTTTTGCCATACTGGGCCAAAGCCATGAATGGGACTAACCACTTGCCTTCCGTCCACGTTTAAGTTTATGGCCCCTCCGGGGATATTTTGTACCTTTAATTTCGATACGGGCTGCGCCCAATAAGGTATGTCTCTTGACCTAGAGATATTTTCCATGGGCTCTCTTTCATGAAGATCGGCGTCCATTATGCTCTCACTTTGTAGCCAGATTGCGTACCCAACGTATGGGAGACCCCAGGTAATATATTGCGGTTCGTATGGCCGCGTTATGCCAGATGTTTTTGGCTTCCGACCATTGCACTTTGGGATCTACTAGAGTGACGCTCTGCTGAACGTAGCCCTCTACGTCAAAATGGGCTGCCAGGTTTTTCAGCGTTTGTCGCCAGAAGACGTCTTCCGTGTTGTTCACGATCCCTAAGCGACAGCCGATTTCGTAAATTGGGTCGCTAGCGCGGATCAGAACCTGGACTTGAACCACCGTGCCATCATCCTCCTCGGCGCTGAACGTGATCATCCCCGCGAACATGTGTCCATCTGGAGTCATAAATGAGAAAGATTCCTCGTCCGCATAAATCACCATCACCCCGGTAGAAATGAGCGGCATGCCTTTTGGGCCGGTGATGCCGCCTGGCCCTGCCAGGTTAAGCACGGCGACTTCGCCGGGCGCAATTCCGGTCAGCGATCCATAAAACCGGTTGCCCTTGGGCCAGAACTCCGGAAAGTGCTCTTTCCAGACTTTGATCACCTCGCCCGGCGAAACTTGGGCCCCACTTAAACGCACCCGGTAAGTTTTTTGCCACAGTTGGCCGAAGCCCTTGAGTGGTCCGGTTAATTGCCGGCCATCCACGTTCAGATTTATCGCCCCCGATGGGATCGCAGATACCTTCAATCTTGCGACGGGAGCTGCCCAGGCAGTATCCCGTGATCTTCGTTCCTCTGGTTGGGAAGATGCGCTTGTCATGATCTACTCCTTTTTACATCCCGGCCGCGGCCAGCGCCTCGGTCTCGCTATTGTGAATGGTGATCGCTTCGTTGAGGCGGGTGAGTTCAAATATTTGCCGGTAGTGATCGCTCAAACCATAAGCCAGCAACCGCTGGTTCTGACGATTGGCCCTGATAAGCAGGGTAACCAACAAGCCAATGCCGGAACTGTTCATGTACTCCAGATCAGAAAAATTGAGAATGATGCTCTTGGCTCCTTTGCTGCTGGCCTTCGTGTAGGCATCCATCAATGCGTTTTCGGCAAAGGCATTGATTTCCCCCTGGATGTCTACAATGGCAGCTTTTCCCTTTGTATCGCGCACCTTCATGGAAACGTTAACTTTGGTCATGGTCCTGTTCTCCTTGGCGGTTTATTCATTTGTCTGGGATAATGCGCTGGCTTCATCTGGGTAAATTCCCATGAAGTCAGACAAGCGAGTAATCTGGAATATTTCAACGTAATGATCACTTAGGCCATATGTTAACAACTGGCGTTTCGATTTGCGCGCTCGGGCCAACAAGCCGACGATTAAGGCAATGCCGGTGCTGTTGATGTAATCTACATCAGTGAAGTTCAATAAAATACACTCTGGATCCCACCCCTCGGCGTCGTCATAAGCGCGGTTTAGTGTCTGTTCTGCAAAGCCATCGATTTCACCGTGCAGGTCTATGATTGCGGCATTGTCTTTATGGCGCACATTGGCTTCAAGTATCCTGGTTTGCATTTTGATCTCCTTCCAGGTTCATGATCAATTCGACAGTATGATGCGTTTCATCGCTGGTCACATTCATTTCATCTACCATGTTTTTGATCAGGAACAGTCCCCAACCTCGTGGTGTCTGTAATCCGGCTAATTTCGCCTCCAGGTCAGGGGTTTCGGGTTCCGGTATTGTCTGACTGCCGCCGTGATCAGTAATTTTCACAGAGACAGCTCGGTTGTCTGTGCAGATCTTGATATACACGGGTTTGTCTTCTTGGTATTTATTGCCGTGCTCCATGGCGTTCATCGTTGCCTCGCCTACTGCTGTCTCTAGCTTTTCGAGGCATCTGGCGGATAAATGCACGCCCTTGAGAATCTCGCTAATTCTTTCAATGACAATACGCTCGTTGCCGGGCTGGCTGGGAACGTCGAAATCGGCCAGAACACGCCAGTTATCGTTACTTGCGGTTCTATGAACCGCTGAATCAATTTCTGGGGATTCTGGTTGTTCGTATTCTAAGGTAACGAAGGTTACATCGTCCTCCTGTTCCCAATCATTTCCGGTGAAGTTTTTCAACGCATTGAGCAGGTGATCAATTAATCCAGCGCTCTCAGTGCACTCAGTTACAACCGACTGAAGGCGCGGAAAACCGAACATCTCGTGTTGCGGGTTGTGTGCTTCGGTGAGGCCATCGCTGTAAAACAGGATCGTTTCACCCTGGTTGAGAGATACTTCCTTTTCCTCATACTGCATGCTCGTCATCAACCCTAGCGGCATACCGGTAGCGCGCAGTTCATCAACGCCATCCCGTCTTCGCCGGCAAGGCAGATTATGGCCAGCGTTGGCAAACCGCATCTTTCCTTCTTTGGGATCAAGCAGCGCGTACAGGCAGGTGACGAACATATTGTCTGGGATATCCGGACACAGTAAGTCATTCGCTTTTTCCAGGACTTGCCCAGGCGAAATGTATCTCTCGGCAGCTGAACGCAGGATGCTGCGAGTGGTAGCCATCACCAAAGCCGCTGGGACGCCCTTATCCGTCACATCCCCAACGAAGAGCCCTAGCCTGCCATCTGGAAATTGAAGGAAATCATAAAAATCACCGCCAACCGCCCTGGCTGGCTGGTAATATGCTGAAACGTGCCAGCCCTGTATGGCCGGAAGCTCTTTAGGGAGCAAGGTTTGCTGGATGATGCGAGCCACGCGCAATTCCTGTTCGATGCGCTCCCGTTCGCGCGCTTCAGCCTGCTGCTGGCGCACCAACTGGGCGACCCGGACCGCCGGCGAAGCCTGTGTGGCCAAGTCGTTGAGTAATTTTCGATCGTCGGTAGAGTATTCTTGCTCACTGAGCCGTGGACCAAGATTCAACAGTCCGATCAACTCTCCCTGGCTGATTAGCGGCACCACCAATTTAACTCCAGCGGCTTTAAGTTCAGATAGGGCCGGCGAGTCCAGGCTGAGCTTATCAACTTCGACTGCGTTGGGTGTTCTTTGGAAGTAGTCTATGATCGCATCACCCGGATCAATCAGAATCTCTGGGTGTGTCTGGGCTGGGGCCCGCTCAATGGTCGGAATCGAAATCTCTTCAATCTCTGAGCGCTCCTGCCCAACCAAACTCTGCCAAAAACTTCTCAATAAGGTAGTCATGTGAACTCCATTTTACAGATTCAGCGTCTCGAAATCGTTACGATAAGCGTTACGAAATAAGTCTTCGGTGATGGCACTCCCATTTGCGCGTCACTTTGGTGTTCGTAGCCACAGAGAAACACTCTCAGGCTGCATTGTCTCCTTGACAACAGCAAGCAGGTCTTCCGACAAAGTCCTCAAATCTACTTCATCTCGCAAAGTTACGCTGAACGCGGCCAAGGTTTTCTCGGCGTCATACTTACGGCGATAAAAACGGCGATCGATCTCGTTCTGGACCCCACCTCGCAGGGGGTTGAATAGAGCCGCGATGGCGAGGGTTGAGATCACCACAGCAAGGGATGAGGTTTGACCGGTAAACGTTCGCAGGAAGACCTGGAAAAACACCACACTGCTGAAATAGATCAAGATTAGTGAGACTGTTAAGCAGAGATATATTAAAGTACGACGGATAAGAACATCAATATCCCAAAGCCGGTAACGTAGAACAGCAATGGCGAAAGAGATAGGGAAGAGCAGCAATGCCATGCTTGACAGTGTCATACCGCTCAGGCGGACCAGCAATGAAATTGTGAAGAATGATGTGCCAACTCTCCGATAAAGTAGATTGGGAACTAACGGTTCATTGATCGAGGGGAGGATGACAAACGGGAGAAAATAGACGAACGGAGAAAACACTGCTGCAATTAATCCGAAGAGAGCCCATTTGGATTGTTGGCGCTGAAGCGGACTGGATACGTTAAAATAGCGATAAGCCTGCACGTATATTCCTATACCGGTCCATACCAACAGAACCATGATCTGCAACAGCAGCGGCCAATTGGCCAGGCTTAGACTGGATTCGCGGAAAAAGATCGCCATAAGCACTATCGCTGCCCAGGCAAAGGCCAAGAATCTTGTCCAACCAGGCACGAAGCTTCCGTCTGGAAATAAGTACAGCAGGCTTACACTGGAAATCAAGCCAACTGATATTACCGCCCTGATCAAGAAGTGCTGGATAGCAGGTAGTTCGGTTTGGGCGTTCATTACTGAAAGGGGAATTATGGCCCCATTCGCCACCAGAGCATAGGAGAGGAGCAGTGCCATCCAGTCACGCCTTCGCCGCCAAAAGATCACGGCAGCAATGATGTTATGAAATAAAACAGGAATGAAACTGAGCGTTAGCACGTAGATCGCATACAAGCTCGTGGAAACTCCCAATTCATAGAGCGAACGTTTGTCTGCAGTCTGGACGATCTGCGCGTACCTGGCTGGGACGCCCGAGACGAAGAGTAGCAATACGAGTAATGTGATCCCGACCCATCCCAATCTGCCAAGCGGCAACCAGAAGCCGTATCTTTGCCAGGTCGATGATTGCGCCCTCAAAGAAGTCACCCGCTTGCTCCCTTGGATCCCTGCTCTGGGGTTTCAATCGCAGGTAAAGAACGCAGGTACAGCCAAATTGCTTTGAGTTCATCATCAGAGAATTTCCCAACAGATTTCCACGGCATCATCTCAGGATCAAGGTTCTTTCCGCTTGGAGTGACCCCAGTGCGTACTGCGCGTATGAAGTCTGCCTCACTCCATTCAGCTAAGTCGCCGCCAGGCGTCAGGTTTTTCCCGCCGCCTGGGCCTTCCATCCCAGCCAGGTTTTCACCGTGGCATACGGTGCATACGTTGGCCAAATATTTTCCGTACTCTACCGTAACACCAGGGACTGGTTCAGGAGGCCTCGGGGCATCATATTCAATCACTTGGGCTGGTAGGATAGAAGGTTCCAGCAAGATGGATAAGCGCGCCATCGGTCCGATGGATGTCTTGGGCAACTCGTTATCAGATGGTGGTAGCTGTTTGAGGTAAGCAACGATGGCGGCCAGATCACCATCACTTAATTTGTAGTAATAATTAGATGGCATTACTTTTAAGGACTTTTTATCGATTCCAATTCCATAACGGATGGCTCGCACCCAATCCTCGTCCGAGAAGCTGCTTCCGATACCCCCTTTGCCTGAGGTTAAGTTAGGAACAGCAATCCGTCCAACCAGCCAGCCGTCATCCCAGACTTGTCCGGCAAGCTTTTCACCATGGCACTCTGTGCAAAAACCCATGGTAGTAACCAGGTGCTCTCCGCGCTCTCTGGAATTTTGATCGCTTGGTATAGCGATCGCCTCAACTTTTATCTGGTAGATCTTGTCCAAGCGTGTCTGCGTGACATAATAAATTGCGGCGATGGCCAGAATGGCCAATCCCATAAGTACGCCAAAAATTATCCCAACCCATTTAAGTATCTTGCGCATTACCTTGATTTCCT
Source organism: Anaerolineales bacterium (assembly GCA_035643335.1). GTDB lineage: Bacteria > Chloroflexota > Anaerolineae > Anaerolineales > UBA4823 > DASQQR01. The sequence goes on along the minus strand of DASQQR010000246.1, from coordinate 6,157 downwards.
CATCGGATTAACCGGATTTCATTGTTTCTTAGTCCGACTTCTGGGCCAAAGGGAGTAGTGACGGATGCTCGGCCCGTGATCGAGCCAGTCCGGGTCGCCAATCGATTGGTCAAGATCCCTGATCAGCACATATTAGCTGCGGAATTTTCTGGATTCATCTGTAGATGTCCCCGCGTTTCGGCCGCATCCTTCCGCCGCTAAAAGAAATAACTAAGACAATATTTATCCAGATAATTCTAATTATATCCTGTAAGATCTGAATCCCGCTAGAGATCAATTTGACTGCGCTCCCGGTTTGTCAACGTCCCCAGAGATATGCCAAAGATCAGGTGAGCCAAGAGAAAATGAACACTTGGAATCGCCGTCAGGGGTGAACTTGTGGCCGGCAGCAGGATAGTTTGTGCCAGAATCCAGAGGAGCGACCCGTAGATGCCTCCGGATAACCCAACCAGCCAAAGAGCTGGCTTAAGGCCCATGCGCCGTGCCGTCAGCCGGCAGATCAAAGCAAACACGATCCCATATACTCCCGATACGCCCAGGTGCAGAAGCAGTCCCACTAACGGCGTTGATCCCCCGTTCCCACCAAAACTGTTGAGCAAGTCAAGCGGTCCCTGCCCAAATGTCAAACCCGCCAACATTAAGTAAACCGCCATCGCGATACCGGCAATCATGCCGCCGAATAGGCCCTCCACTGCCGCGTCACCGGCAGTGCTATACTGACCTGGGTAACTTCTAGCTTCTCTCATAGATATCTTCCCTCATTATTGCGCAGCCGCCACCAACCCCCAGTTCTAGTTTTCCACGAAATTCCCATTGATCCTCACTTCCGCTATTTGATGATTAGCGTCCCGTGCATCGTTGCTTCGTGCCCGGGTATGCTGCAGTAATAGCGATAGGTGCCGGGAGGAGCGCTAAAAGTGACGACTCGTTCGGCTTCCATGGGGATTCTTACATTCACCCCCAGTTCATCAATGGTAAATGTGTGCCACCATAAGTCGTGATTTGAAAGATGCAGGCTCACCTGGCCATTTTCGGAAATCAGTTCAGTTTGCGAAAAATGCATATTTTCTGCCGTAAGATCCAGCTCTGCGGCCGGTTTGGCCGCTACCTGGCGCTGGTGAACCAGAAGGGCGGAGGCTGTGATGACCAGGAGCAGCGCTAACACGACCTGACCGGCAAGTTTGGCAGCCCCGGAACCCTTCTTGGGTTCATGCCGAGTAAGCCAGGTGGCAATGGCTGCCAGAATACCGGTTAGAGAGACCGTTCCCAGATAACCTGGGAGGATTAACGCAGACAGTTTTTCTCCACTTAGAAAATTGCTTACTGATCCGCTTACGGTCCAAACCGCGATGTCGGCGCATAACAGGCCAATGATCAGGATCCCGAGAGTACCGCTGCGGAATCGCAGGAGACCCAAGCCAACCAATAGAACGATTGCCAATGCCAACGCCAAATCATCGCCCAGGGCAATCAACATATATAACAAAATTACCAGATTACCAGCAACTGCCAGATGTAGTAGAGACCGCCAGTTGAGTCTGGTACTTTCAAGTTGCGCAGCCATTTCCATAATCCTTACCTCCCATCTCATTTACGCATCACGTCTCACGCTTCACATGTCACCTCAATCTCTGGTTCTCACCAATCTGTAGACGATGAAGATGGCTGCAATTACGGCCACCCCGATGGCAGCGTATGTGAGGCCGGCTTGAAGGCCAAAGAAAATGGATGTGGCCAACTCAATTGGAGACATGTCAACCTCCTAAAATCCTAAACGAGTGTATTGATCACATTTGTTGTCTTCAGTTTACCAACCAACTGTCTCCTAATCGTTACGAAATGCGTTACGAAATTATTCTGGTGACGATTTTTGGAGTAAAATTGTCCTAATGCAAAAGTTAGAAATGCGCTTTTTGGGCGCGCCTCAAGTTGATCGTCTTGGCAAACTGGTGGAGGTGGATACTCGCAAGGCCATAGCCCTACTGGCTTACCTGGCTGTGACTGGGGAAACCCATACTCGTGATGCCCTGGCGACCCTGCTATGGCCAGATCTGGACCAGAGCCGCTCGCGCGCCGCCTTACGACGCACCCTTTCCACCCTTAAACATGCTGTCGGTGAAGCATATTTGGATATCGAGCGAGAATTCATTCGTTTTAGCTTTAGGACCGGCGTGTGGCTGGACGTCACCGAATTTCAGAACTACCTGGAAGAGACCTACACTCACGGTCATACGCACGATGAAGTCTGCCCTCTTTGCTTGCCTCCATTGAATGCGGCTGTGGTGCTATATCGCGACGATTTTCTAGCCGGATTTACCCTGCGTGATAGTGCCAATTTCGATGACTGGCAGTTTTTTCAAAGCGAGAATCTGCGGCGCAGACTGGCGGCGGCGCTGGAAAGATTGGCTCACGGTTATGCCGCCCAGCATGAATTTGAGAGAGCTATTGAGCATGCTCAGCGTTGGTTGGCGCTTGATGAGCTGCACGAACCGGCCCATCGCCAATTAATGCAGATCTATGCCTTAGCAGGGCAACGCAACGCGGCCTTGCGCCAATATCGGGAATGCGTGCGCATCTTGGCAGAAGAACTGGATGTCTCTCCCCTGGAGGAGACGGTCCAGCTGTACGAGGCGATTAGGGACAATCGCATTCAAGGGCATATTCAGCCAATTATCGCCAACAAGACAGTTGATTCTGGCCATTTAACAACCATTTTCGAAGAACCTGCAAGCAAGGACAGGCATATCTTGGTTGGCCGTACCAATGAATGGGCCACGCTGCTCGAAGTGTATGATTCTCTCGATTCCCAAGGGCATCTTGTGGTCATCGAGGGTGAGGCGGGCATCGGTAGGACCAGGCTGGCAGAGGAATTTCTGGCATATGTCGGGGCACAGGGAGCGGTCGCGATCGCGGCCAAGTGTTATGAAGGGGAGTCGGATTTATCCTACGGGCCGGTTGTGGAGGCACTCCGTGTCGCCGTAAATCAATCGGCTCATTCGGACTGGCGCGCAAACGTTGCGCCTCATTGGCTGGCCGAGGTGGCTCGTCTGCTTCCTGAGATCGTAGAACTGTCCCCGGATTTGCCGCAAGTATCTTCGCTTGAGGGACCCGGCGCGCAGACTCGTCTTTATGAAGCCATCGCCCAATTTATTCTGGCCCTTTGTGTCGGCCCCCTCCCGGGTGTGTTCTTCATTGATGACTTGCATTGGGCTGACACCGCCTCCTTGGATCTGCTCACCTATTTGGTTCGCCGCTCACGTCGCCATCCGATACTCTTTCTCGGTACCTGGCGCTCAGGCGAGGTGGCCGTTAACCATCGGCTGAATCAGCTTCTGAGGGATGCACAACGTGCCGGGAAAGCCACCTTGATCTCACTCCCACGTTTAGGTGTGTCAGATGTTGAGGATCTCGTAGGTTCGCTTTACCTTGAAAGTGTTCCCGAGGGCCTGGCAGAGCGTCTCTATCAGGAGAGCGAAGGATTACCCTTTTTCGTGGTGGAATACCTGTCAGCGCTATCCAAGCAGGAGCCGCCATTGGATGGCCTCACCTGGTCTCTGCCGGGAAGTGTCCGCGATTTGCTTTACTCTCGCCTTAGCGAGGTCAGCGAGACTGGCTGGCAGCTGCTAACTACCGCAGCCGTAATCGGTCGTTCATTTGGTTTTGAAATCCTGCGCGCTGTCAGCGGCCGAAGTGAAGAGGAAACCATAGCTTCCTTGGAGGCTTTGGTTGATCAGGGCTTGGTGCGTGACATTCGTGAGCAGGGAGACGAAAACGAACTCACTTACGACTTTAGCCATGAAAAGCTCCGCGAATTTGTCTATGAAGAGACCAGCCTTGCCCGACGGCGGTTACTGCATCGTCGTGTGGCTGAGAATTTGATCCATCGAGCTCGAATAACCCGGGATGCTGGACTACAGAGTGTCCAAATCGCTCATCATTACCAACTGGCTGGAGAGGATCAGTCAGCCGCCAAGTATTATGAGTTGGCGGGAGAACAGGCCCGCAATATCTACGCCAACTCGGATGCCCTAAGTCACTTCAGAACTGCATTGGCTCTGGGTCACCCGGATCTGGTGGCCTTGCATGCCGCCATTGGAGATATTCAAACACTGTTGGGAGAGTACGATTCCGCCATTAGAAGTTATGAGACGGCGGCTGCTGTTGGGGATCAAAGCATGCTTCCCAGCCTCGAACGCAAGCTCGGGGTTGTTCACCATCGTCTTGGTGAGTGGAAGCCAGCAGAAAGCCATTTTCAATCTGCTTTGGCCGCCCTTGAAGGCAGTGGGGATGATCGCCAACGCTCAATGATCTACGCCGATTGGAGTTTGACTGCACATAGCTCCGGGCAGGCTGCTAAGTCCCAGGAGCTGGGCCAGAAAGCTCTCCATCTGGCCGAAACCATCTTGGATCAACGTGCCTTGGCCCAGGCCCACAATTTGCTCGGCATTTTGGCCCGCGGCCAAGGCGATTTGGAGCAGGCTAAACAGCATCTGGCGAAGAGCTTGCAATTGGCGGAGCAGCTTGACGATCCCTGGGTGCGAGTTGCTGCCTTGAATAACCTGGCGTTGGTTCGTGGGCAAGATAATGAAATGGACGTGGCAATTCGAACGGTGGAAACAGCTTTATCCTTGTGTGCCTCCCTTGGGGACCGGCACCGCGAAGCAGCTCTGCACAATAACTTGGCTGACTTATACCATGCTACCGGTCAAGCGGAAGAGTCTATGCTTCATTTAAGGAAAGCGGTGATGATTTACGCTGAGATTGGGGAGCAGGCGGGTTCGTGGCAACCGGAGATCTGGAAACTATCTGAGTGGTAACCAACAGAAAGGAGATTATTGAAATCTGATGGACAATTCTTACGTACCCGAGAGCGCCATGGTCATCGTGGCACATCCGGACGACATCGAATTTTCATGCGCCGGCACGATGGCTCGTTGGAAGCGGGCGGGAACCCGCGTCGCCTATGTGCTGTGCACCAGTGGGGAGGTCGGATTCGATACCAACGGGATAGACAGGACCGAAGCCGCCGAAATCCGCGAAGCTGAACAGCGCAAGGCTGCCGAAATCGTTGGGGCGGATGAGGTGATATTTTTACGCGAGCCGGATGGTATGCTTACACCAACTTTAGAGCTGCGCAGAAAACTGGTCCGCGAGATTCGCCGCTTTCGACCTGAAGTAGTCATCTGTGGAGATCCGACCATTGTTTGGGCTGGCGACACTTATATCAACCACCCAGATCACCGTGCCGCTGCCACCGCGGCCTTGGATGCCATCTTCCCCGCTGCGGGTCAGCCGCTTTTATTCCAGGAGCTGGACGAAGAGGGGATAACAGCTTATAAGCCACGTAAGGTATATGTTACCGTTTGGGGGGATGGGGATGTTTACGTTAATATCGAGGAGACCATTGATATAAAAGTCGCCGCCCTGCGCGCCCATAAGAGCCAGATGAAGGACTGGGATCCCGTGGACAGGATTAAAGAGTGGGCCGCTGAGACTGGCAAGGGCAAAGAAATGCCTTATGCCGAGTCATTCCGAGTGGTCACCCTGGAGAGCGACGAGGACTGGGAGAAATACAAGGGCCGCGTCCTCGGTCGCTGAGCGGGGACGCAAGCTCTGGTTTGGGCGACAGTTAAACTGTCGCCCAAACCGTTTGTCGTGTCATGAGTATTTTTGAAGAAATTGGCGTTAAATCGGCTCATCCAAGCAATCCGTGTTTGCTCCAAGTCCCGATTTTTTCACAGACAATTGCTTGAATCCGGTGACCTACAACTCCAAAAGCAAGGCTGCCAGGAATGCCGTCCGTACAGGCAATAAATCAACCCGGATATACTCGTCGTCAGCATGAGCCCCGTTCCCTATGGCGCCAAGGCCGTCCAGGGTAGGAATGCCCAACGCGGCGGTGAAATTTGCATCGCTGCCCCCACCCGTGGCGGATTCTTTGAGATCTAATCCCAGGCTCTTCCCAATATCTCGTGCTCGCCCGAAAAGCTCCGCGTTAACGTGATTCCGCTCCATAGGGGGGCGCACAAATCCACCCTGTATTCTTAACTTGGCTTTGCTGGAATGAGGCTTCAAGTTTAACACCGCCTGTGTGATGCGCTCGGCCTCTTCAGGTGTCCAGGCGCGCACGTCTACCTCTGCGACAGCCTTCGCCGCA
>DASQQR010000245.1:0-6582 GCA_035643335.1 Anaerolineales bacterium | reverse complement strand
ACGCCTTGAGCATCGGCGCCCGTCCGGGACGGGTGACCTCACCGACCTCCTGGATCTCCAGGGCTTCAACCAGCTGGTATTTGGCCATATCCCAATTGCCGGCCTGGGCAGCAAACCACAGGCGTGACAGGCGGTTGCCGTACTCGATCATCACCGTACCCAGTCCGGGCTGGATATTCCAAAGCGCCAGGGAGCGATCGGCGGTATTGAATTTGTCGTCGATCAGAGCTTCCGCGCCGGCCGCGTCCAGTAAGCCGGTAGGCGGTGCTACCGTGGCTGCCGGCGCAGCTGGAGGCGGGTTGGCAATATAATTACCCTGTGCCTCGCCTTTCCAGTCGATGTAGAAGGCCGGGTCGGTCTGGGGCACCTGGATCTCCACAAACTGGTACGAATCCCATTGCGTGCCGGTGGAACCTTTATGGCAGGCGTTGCAGCCCGTGATGGCCGCGTTGAAGGCGTCGGTAAATGCGGCCTGGTCCTGAGCGCCGATGGCTTCGTCCAGCGGGGCCAAATACGACTCCTCAAAGGCCTTGAGCATGGCCGCGCGGTTTGGTCGAGTAACCTCACCGACCTCCTGGATTTCGGTCATCTCGTCCAGCTGGTATTTCGCCATGTCCCAGTTGCCGGCGTTGGCAGCAAACCAGAGCCGCGCCAGGCGATTGCCGTACTCGATCATCACCGTACCCAGGCCTGGCTGGATGTTCCACAAGGTAAGCTCGCGATCGGCCGTGTTGAATTTGCTATCTACCAGGTCGGCGACGTCCGCGGCCGGCACGCCGGGCGGGGTGGTGGGCTCAGGAGTTGGCGCGGTAGTCTCCGTTGGAGGAATAGCAGTTGGCGGCGGGACGGTCGGTGCCACGGTAGGCGCGGTGGTGGCGGTGGGGAGAGCAGGCGCCGGCGCCGGCCCGCAGGCGGCAATGGTGGCTGCCAGGACGAGCAGCACGCCCATCAACAGTAGATACTTGTTGAGCGACATATTACATTCTCCTGGGTGCACTGTAGTCAAGCGGCGGACTGACAGTACGCTCCTCAAAGATGCTCATGTGACCGTTTGGCAGCGGTGCACCGATTTGTCAGGTTAATATGGATTTCATGGTGCATCTTCATCGTTGTATGCAATTGTTGAACGGTTCGAATTGGTGGTTGGGTTAGTGGTCGATTGTTGCTGCGATCCCTCCTTTCCAGGAAGACCGAATCTTCCAATGCGAGTTGAGTTTCTGGAGAAACCAATTGGGATATTTTACCCCATTCTGGTCAATGCAAGATTGGTACAAATATCCCAATCTGATGTTAGCCAGGAGCACTGAACAGGGGTGTGAAGTACCGCAAGTCCATGAATATCCTGGCCACCTGTTTCTGGATGAAATGGCTTGAGCCGGCATTGAGTTACTCATCTCCTAAAACCGGAATCTGTGTGATAATTATGTTTCCGAAACAAATGCAGTGGCGCCTTGCAGTTTCGGAAGCAACGCAACCTTACGGTGAGTAGTATAGGCAATGGAATATATTGGGATTCTTTAATGTGAGATGATGGACGACGATCTATCCGCGGAGATTACAGATGGCGAATATGCAGTCATGGCCCAGCTGGTTGAATTAGGGCGGTGGAGGTCCTTCGTCACGCGCGATGATATTCTGACTTTCTTCCCCGAAGCTGAATGGGACGCCGGACAGCTGGATGAGATTATTGCCGCGCTGTTCGGCTCGGGTATTGACTACCTGGATGACGAATCCGGCTTGGCGCCCGGCCAGGATGAATCGACCACAGATGCTGAGGAGGGCCTGGAGAGCTTTAAGGGAAGCGACCGGCTGGGCGATAATGATCTCATGAACGTTGATGTCGACAATGGGGTGGGGCTTTATCTACAACAGGCCGGGCGAATAGCGTTACTCACCCAGGAGGAGGAGGTGGAATTAGCGCAACGAATCGAGCGTGGACGCCTGGCACGTGAAGAACTGGCTTCAGGGAAGGTAAGCACCGGCAGGCGGCGGGACTTACCCGGATTGATCGAGGATGGCTGGGCTGCACGGGACCACCTGGTCATGGCAAACTCCCGCCTGGTCATCAGTGTCGCCAAGAAGTACACCAACCGAGGTTTGCCTTTCCAGGATTTGATTCAGGAGGGAAACGTCGGTCTGATGCGTGCAACCACGAAATTCGACTATCGGCGGGGCTTCAAGTTCAGCACCTACGCCACCTGGTGGATACGCCAGGCCGTGACGCGGGCGGTTGCCGATCAGGCTCGCACAATCCGGGTCCCCGTTCACATGCATGATCAGATCATCAGGTTTTTGCGCGCCAGCCATCAGCTGACTCAACGCCTGGGGCGCGATCCGAAGGTGGAAGAACTGGCTGGATTATTGGAGGTTTCACCGGATAAAGTGGCGAACATCATCCAGGCAATGAGGCGACCCCAATCTCTGGAAGCGCCCACTGATCAGGAGGGGGACTCGGAACTGGGAGATTTCATCGAGGATGAGGAATCCCCGAGGCCAGACGACCTGGCCACGCTCAGTTTGCTGCGGGAAGACCTGGAGGAAGTGCTCAAGTCCTTGCCAGCCCGAGAAGTGTATGTCTTGAAGTTGCGCTACGGTTTGCTGGACGGGAAGGCGCACACGCTACGGGAGGTGGGCGAGAAGATGGGTGTGAGCCGTGAACGCGTGCGCCAGGTTGAGGCGCAGGCACTCCAGCGCCTGCGCGCCCCCGAGATCCGTCGGGAGTTGCTGGCCTATCTGATAACGGACTAGTAAACTATCGTTACGTTGCTGGCCTGCGGGCCTTTCGGGCCTTGTTCGACATTGAACTCAACTCGCTGGCCTTCTTCCAGGTTGCGGTATCCATCACTCTGGATGGCGGAGAAATGGACGAAAACGTCCTCGCCACCCTCACGTTCGATAAAGCCGTAGCCTTTACCGCCGTTGAACCATTTGACCGTGCCGATGATTCTTTCAGACATTGTAATTGTCTCCTTCGTGTGAATAAAATAGGATGTTCAGGTACTCGGTTCGTTTCATCGGAACGGGCCAAACAAAAAGCCCATGGTATACCCATGAGCCGCTGTCGTCACTTCCAACATAAACTTACTGGTATCCTGCGCACACAATATTACTATACCGGGCCGGATATGTCAAGCTTTAAACGACAACCCCCTGCGGTTCCTTTGATTGCGAAAGTTCTATCAAAGTCATTGTGCTGCGATCCAATTTCCCTTCAACAATTCCATCAGCTCGCGCTCGGCACGCCGGACCGGAACTGATAAAGCTGCGCTCCACTCGTCCAGCAGGAAACTCCTGGCGCGTTTCCAAGTGGAAGTGTCGTTCTCGTTCATCCTTTTTGTCTGTATGTAGGAAGCAAGGTCGCGAACCACCTGGCAGATCGATTCAAGGGTACCGTCTTTCATTCGCTCTGTCAGTTGCGTTTTCCGTTCAAGCCGGTCGGGCGAGAGTGGCTCCCCGGGACTGGCCAGAATCTCGAAAAGTCTCTGGAGGTCTCTCGCAGGCGTGAGCGAGCGCAGATTGCAGCTCTTGTCCGGCTTTGAAAGGCCCGATATGATATAAGTTATCCAGCCAGCATCCTTCGCCTTAATTGGTATCTGATGCGAAGGGGCATTATGAAACCCTTCGGCGAGCTCAGGGCAGGCCCTTCGGGAGGATCCTTCAAATGGTTTTCCGAATACTCTCATTGGACAAGAATCACGAATATTATAGATCAAGTTTTGACTGGACGATGGATGCATGGTCAAAGTAGGGATCTGCGGCCTCGGTCGGGAGACCTCGGCGATCACCTTGGCGAGCGGCAGGGGGCATAGGGATGCCCTTCCTACAAGAGAGGTTACATATGGTTGAGCTTGTGCATCATAAGCGCCAGATCCACTCCGTGCATGCGGGCGTCATATCCCCAAGTTTTCCTCAGGCTATGGGTGCAGTAATTTCCTCGCAACCCAACATCATGGCAGATCGAGGCGATGAACTTCCAGGCCTGACCTCGCTTGATGGGTTCGGCGTAGCCATTCGTCTTGGTGTTGAAAAAAACGAAGTTTTCGGCATCCTCAGAAACGCCATGGTAAGCTTCCAGATACCCATTGATTGCCTCCCGAATGCTCCGGTTGATGACAACTTCATGTGGCTTGTTGCGTTTCTGCTCTTTGATCCAAAACCGCTGGGTGTTAGGATTGCGCCCCGTACTGCTGGAGCGCAGGGCTCACATCGCTGGTCTGGCTTGCGGCGCTACCGCGCCCATGGCCGCCCAGATACTATAGCCGCACCAGGCATACCCCAGCCCTGACAGAACAATGCCAACGGGTGAAATGATCGCCAGGCCTGGCAGACCTATACCGAAGGCAAGAAATACATAGCCAATGATGATCAATAGCCCGGCCCAACGCGGCAGGATGCCCGCACGCATGATGGCGCTGCCCAGCAGGATGTTTCCCACCGTGGCCAGCACGGCAATCACCCCAATCACCATGACAAACGGTCCGGCTTGCTGAGGATTCACCAGCGACTGGGTTGCGGGGTTTGCGGCCAGAGTGGGCGCCAGCGCGCCCGCAAAGAGTTCCGCGCTTGTAAGCATCGCGCTGGCCGCCAAAGTCAGGATGAACGCGATCAGCCCCAACCAGCCGACTGTTGCCACCTGGTAAGCGTACAGGCCGATCAGGCCGAACACTAAAAACACGCTGGCGACAGCAGTGACGTAATGTGAAGGCCCCCAAGCGGGAACTAACATGCCGTCGAGCGTATCCGGCGGGTGGAAGATACTCAGCAGCCAAAGCAAGCCGGCCACTAGCAGCGCTAGCCCACTCCAACGGATGAGTTTCTGAGTACCCATAAGAAAGTTCCTCCTTTCTTATTGAATGACATACACCGGCGGGCTAACTGGTACCCATAACGCAACTATGCGCTATGTTTACTTATACAAAGTATACCGATTATATCCTGTATTTGCCTGGCAATTATGCTACCACCCGATCCTTGCGTTCCTTGCTGTTATCGATGAACAGCTTGCGTGCATCCATTTCCTGTTGCATCCAATGAACTCATCCACATCGTGCACTGTGATGGCCTCAGGGGGTTGACCCCCTGCCCATCTGAAAAAGATGCGTATATCGCTGGCATAATGCAGCGCAGTACTGGAGCCAGGCTTCCGCCGTCGCCAGTACTTCTCGAAACCATCAATTTGATGTTTGGGAAACATTTGTCACCTCCATGAGCCGTTGCTTGAGTGTAATGCAATTATTCACTTCGGTGATCGACCCCCCCGTTTTAGGCGTTACTTAATGTAAGGAGGGGTTGTGCGGCGAGGAAAGACAATGGGATGCCGGGCATAAGAATGCCTGGCTGTAAGGAGGGCTCATGTGGAAATCAGGGATTGCTTCAATCTTGCAAAGACCAAAATTGAAGCAATGACAGCTGCGGGATGTGCCCCTGGTGGGAAGACGGGCATGGGGATGCCGGGCATAGGGATGCCCCTGCTACAGGCGCACTTGGCTTTTTAGTGGACATAATTAGGGGTTCTTTGCAGAATTGTTATTAATTTGGCGAAATTGGGGGTTGCGCACTTTGGGGGAAAACTTGTATGATTGGCCCCGTAAGTGCACGCAGCTTTACCAGGCGAGTCAAGTTCATCAGCATCAACCAAGTCAACGAAGGGAGGCTCGTCGCATGAACGCTGAACAACTCACTGTCTTAACGTTTTCACGTTTCCACGTTCCAACAGCCTGCTCCGAGCGAAGCGAAGGGTTCTAACGTTCTCACGTCCCATCCTTTCACTCCCTCCTTACAAAATTGTAAGCTCAAATCGTCAAACTCGGTCTTGAGGGATTCGGAGGAAAAGTTGCATAATTGACCCCGGAAGCGTACCACCTTACCAAGCGAGTTAAGTTATCAGCAGCACCTAAGCCAACGAAGGGAGGGTCGTCATTTATGAATGCTAAACAGCTCTTCGCCTGTCTCCCGTCCCCCGTCTCCGGTCAGCCACCGGCTATCTCGCATCTCGCCCTCGATCATGGTCAATTGTCCATCGGCCGCGGTCCAATCCAATCTTCCGTTCTTCCACCCTTCCATCGCCGAATTGATCCTCGAAAAAATGAAAATTCAAAAAACAATTGAGGAACAAATCCTCTTACCCCCATATATGACTATATTCCGCTAATGTCCCCAACATATATGGCTCCCGACCACGAAAAAGGTCGACTTGAATCGCTATTACTCCGAATTGTTCCGAAACAATTAACCCCGTGATTGAACCCGGTCTCCCGTCTCTAGTCCACCCGTCGTGCCGTCCTATATCTTGCAACTTCTATCCTGCATCGTCCACGGTCCATCGTCCACCGTCAATTTTCAACCTTCAACCTTCCAACTTTCAACCGACTGCATTTGATCCTCGGAAAAGTTAATTCAAATAACAAATCGGAACAATTATCCTGAATAGCTGTACGGAACCTTAACAACCAAATATTGACTGTTATCGATAGGAAGAACGCTTCTAGCGCTCGAGGGCATTGAGCTGGCCGAGAAAACCTTCCCGGTTGCTAAACGACTCGCTTGTCATGCAGCCGGGAAGGTGCGGATCGCATGTCTCCA
>DASQQR010000244.1:0-3127 GCA_035643335.1 Anaerolineales bacterium | reverse complement strand
ACCGGATGACACAGCAATCAGAGCATGACGCCATGGTGGAGGAGACCTGGCGCAGATTCCTGATCAAAGGATACATCGCAAATGAGCGCCGCCAGCAGCGCCTCTTTAAAATACTTCCAGCGCAACGCCGCTGCAAGTTTTGCAAAGCGCCATTAGCGGGAACCGGCGCATCGGTTGCCAGGGTTTTTTTCGATAAACGCCCGTCCAATCTAAATCCGCGTTTCTGCAATGTGTGCGAGGAATTTGCCCTCGAACATCAAGGTGGCGCAGAAATCAATATCGCCATGCTCTTCGCCGATGTGCGGGGTTCAACCACGCTAGCGGAAAAACTGAGCGCCTCCGAATTCAGCCGCTTGATCAACCGTTTTTACCGTTCGGCTACTGGCGTTCTGATCCAATCGGATGCCCTGATCGACAAGCTGATTGGCGACGAAGTCGTCGGCATCTATGTGCCCGGATTTGCTGGGCCTGATTATGTGCATCGCTCTGTCGAAGCCGCCCAGGAATTGCTTCGCCTGACCGGCCATGGGGACGAGACCGGCCCGTGGATTCCGGTCGGCGCCGGAATTCATACCGGCCAGGCCTTCGTCGGTGCAGTCGGCGCAAAAGATGGCGTTATTGACATCACGGCTTTGGGGGATGTGCCCAACACCGCCTCCCGTTTGGCCTCCCAGGCAGCCGGCGGGGAGATCATCCTGAGCGAGAGCACTGCCCGGGCTGCGCGAATCGATACTTCGAATTTAGAGAGGCGCCAGCTGGAGCTTAAAGGGAAGAGCGAACCGATGACCGTTTGGGTAATGAAAAGTACTGGAGAATGAGAACATCAAGTAACACCTTTTCCATAATACTCCGCGCTCAGTACGGCGGCGCTTGCGTCCAACTCCAGAGACTCTCGAAACAATTCTTCCGCTTTCTCGCGATCCCCCAGCGAAAGGGCGTATCGCCCGGCACGCTCCAGATATTCCACGGCCTTAGTCGGTTCTTCAGCCTGCTGCCAATGGCGTCCGATTATTTCAAAATACGGACAGAGATCGTCACGGTACTGGCCCTCCATCCACTCCGCAATCTGGCGGTGCAACTGCCTGCGCTGCACGAACAGCATTGAATCGTAAACCGTTTCCCGCAACTCCGCGTGTTGAAATTGATAAATCCCCTCAATTGAGTCTTGAGTAAGCAACCCCGCGTTTGCCAGGGCGGATAAGATCGCCGGCAAATGCTGTTTTTCCTCTCCGGCAGGGAATATCTCCTTTAAGAGTCGGACGTCGAAGGTGGACCCGATCACACTGGCCATTTTGAGCGCCATCTGCTCCGCTGGGGAAAGGCGGTCGACCTGGCCGGCCAATTCGGCCAGCGATTTGACGGGCGCGATCTTCTCTTTCGTAGGCTGGTAGATCGGGAAGGGTTCTTCCCTCCCCTTGAGGTGGATGGGGGGCAGGATCTCGAAGTGGAACTGCGCTTGCGCGGCTTGATAGATCGCATCGTCACACAGGATCCGTCCATTGGCCGCTTGCATCAAGCGCGCCGCCAGGTTAACCCGGTTCCCCATGACACCATAGGTGCGCTGAGTCGAACTCCCATACGCGCCGGAACGCATTTGCCCGTACGTAATCCCGATCTGAATACCCGTGATATAGCTGAGCTCTGGCGGCGGAGAATGCAGCGTGAATGCAGCCCGCACCGCTCGCGCCGCGTCATCGGGGTGAGCGAGCGGCGCGCCAAATGCAACATACACGTAGCTACCTTTATCGCCAAGCGTAAATTGGATGATCATGCCTTCATGCTGCGTGGCGACTTGCTGTACCCAGCATATGAAGTTGTCGAGTTTGGATCCTGCACCTTCGTCGTGATCGTAATCCACCCCGCCAAAGTGCAGGAATAATACTGCCGCAGGGCGCAGTTCGGCCAGGAATTGCTTGGCGCTGCTGCGCACCCGCTCGTAGATCTCTGGGTGCAGCCAGGGACGGCAAACTTCCTGCGAGAGCGCATCCGCCGCCAGGGCAGGCCAGGGCGTGGCCAGGACGGGTTCAACCAGGCGAGAAACGACCGCGAAGGATTCACCTGTCTCGGGACTCGTTCGCCATTCCTTGATTTCCATTTTTTTCGCATACCGCTTTGCGATGGCGCCTTCTACGATGACATCTCCCTCTTGGGCGATCTGTTCGGCGGCGGCCAGGATATCCAGCTTGTGGCCAGCAATGGCTTCGATGTTCTGGATACCTGGATCCCCCAGCAAAAATCGCCGCACACTTCCCGAAACCACGGCCACCTTAATGGAAAGCGATAAAGAGGATTCCAGGGGGGTGATCAAAGTTTCAAAACGGAGCATAGCCAGCTGTAAGAAGATGGCACATGCAGCCGCCCGCAGCCCGTCATCCTGGTCAAACCAGCACGTGATCGCATCTCCGCTGAAATTGATCACGCTCCCCCGGAACAAGTGGATCTCTTCGACCAGGGCATCGAAAACCTGGTTGATCAGGCGGGTCATTTCTTCCGCCCCGCGCGTGCGCCCCAATTCCCGGTAAAAGGATTCGGTCAGGGGCGTGAAACAGGAAATGTCGGCAAAAAGAGCCGAGCCGGATGCCCGGTCGGGCAGCGCCTTGCCCTCCACCAGCGCATGGCGGCGATCCATCGGCAGGTAGACGCTGAGGGGCTCTTGCAACGCTCGCTTCATCTCCTGCATGTCAAGGCGCAGCTGTTCCAGCTGTTGCCTGAGTCGCTGCTCACGCAGGTGGACTTCCCGGGCCATACGTTGGAAGACGCGCGCTAGGTTCCCCAGCGCATCCTCCCGGGTGGCCACGGACCTCAGGCTGTCCGGATCATAGGTGGAGGCCTCGATCGCATTGGCCGCATCCACAACATAGCCAACCTGTTCCAGGTATTCCCGTTCCAGGTCACGCAGACGCTTTTCCGCCAGGGAAGCCTTGAGGCGGGCTTTGAGCAAGTCGGCTTGGATCGGCTTGGTCAGATAGTCGGTGGCTCCGATCTGGATACAGCGCACCACGCTGTCCAGTTCATCGAGGGCGGAAATCATGATTACAGGAAGATAGTGCAGTTCAGGGTTGTGTTTGATCTTTTCCAGTACTTGATAGCCGTCCAATCCGGGCATGAGAATATCCAGCAGGATCAC
>DASQQR010000243.1:0-4669 GCA_035643335.1 Anaerolineales bacterium | reverse complement strand
CGCTCTATCTGAAGGCAGTTCCCTCGAGTCATCACCTCCTTGCAAGATGGGTTCAGGATTAAATCGATGCGATCGATGGATCCAATTCTTCCGGTAAATTCTTGGGCGGTGGAAATGTCCGTTAGGATCAGGCCATTCAGTGCTCGTTGGCTTAGTTGGTCCCGGGATTCAAGTAAGCCGACGATTTCGGCATCGTGCGATTGCCCGCCAGTATCCAGGCTGATCGTACAGATCCCAAGAGCCCGGTCTGCTGGCCCGCTATCTGTCCCGCAGTTTCCGTATCCAAATTCATTGGCCAAATCCCTGGAGATGAAAATTGCTCCAGGTTGAGTCAGGAACCTGGCCAACTGCCCGACCGGAATTCGGTTGCCATCGGTCAGGTAGTCTCTGAAAGGAGGTTCTGCGAAGGGATCCACGCCCAGCAGCTGCAAGGTCCGGCTGCCAAGTTGCCGGGAGCTTGCGTAATCCGTTACCACTGGCGCAGCGGCATCTACCTCGCCGCTTGATTTGAGTTTGGCGTACGCCGGGTCGTCCAGGCCATCCGGGCCTCCGGCGATTTGGTGTGTGGCCCGGCCCACAACCGCCTCGGTGCTCAAATCAAAGGCGCGGCTGGCACTAGCGTTGGCCAAATCGATGGCCACGACGACTGCAACGCCCAGGGTAATGCCCAGGATCATCAGGATGCTCTGCCATGGGTGGCGAGCCAAATAACGCCAACCGATTCGATAGATGGTGGTGCTGCTCATAATATAGATTATCAGAGGCTGCTGTCAAATCGCAAGGGCTCTTGGGAGGGCGATGCCTCTACAGATCTCTTCCGTAGACGCGATGGTTCTTGTAAGGTTTACCGCCCAAATTGATGAGATCTCTCCGCATTTGGACCGCCGTCTCGGCAACTTGAGTTAAATCCGCGTGCTCGAAGTTGTAGTCGCGGACGGTATTTTCCATCTCAGCATACAGCAGCGCGTTCCCCCCACGCCCCTGAAATTCGGGCAGAATTCCCGCTCCATTCAGGGCGATCCATTTCGTGCGGCGCATTTCTAACAGTAGATCGATAATCCCAAAGGGGAATAAATGGCCTCGAGCTCTCTGCAAGGCTGCGGACAGGTCTGGAAACCCCAGCAAAAAACCTACCACATCCTCATCGTGGGTGATGATCTTTATCAACCGGTGGTCGGCGACGAACATGATATTATCTACAACGAACTTGACCTCGCGCTCGGTCAACGGGTAGTACTCCCAGTTGTTTACAAATGCATCGTTGTATGCCTTGCCGATCTTGCCACTCCAGGAGACCAGTTCACGCTTATTTCTGAACTTTTTTACCCTCAGAGTCCCCCTTTCTTGGACCCGCCGGGAGATGCTGTGAATCCGCTCGGGCAGACGGAATTTCTCCGCGCTTAAGTAGCATGAGACGAAGTCCACCTCCTTCGCAAAACCCAGCGCTTCCACGAAGCGCGGATAATATGGGTAGTTGTAGTTCATCATCGTCATCACCTGGCGGTGCTCGTATCCCTCGACCAGGAGCCCATAACCATCTAACGGGCCAAGACCTTTGGGTCCCACAACTCGATTAAGATGACGTTCATTCGCCCATTCAAACACTCGTTCGAATAATGCGCTGGCGATTTCTCGATCGTCTTCACAATCGAAGTAGTAGAACTGGGCGGTGTGGCTGCCATGGTATTCGTTGAAGCGCTTGTTTTCGAATACCGCTATTCGGCCCACATCGCGCCTATCTGAGACTGCCAGGAAAAAATCCCCGTCCGAATGTTCGAAGAAAGGATGCTTCTGCCGGTTTAAATTCGCTTTGGCCTCACTGAGTGGTGGAGGCACCCATTGCGGGTGATTCTTATACAGCTCGAATGGGATGCGGACAAACCGGTTCACTTGGGATTTCGAGAGCGTATCAACCTTTTCAATGCTGATCATCTGGATCCTCCAGGTTGGTCTTGGGATATTCCCTCATCTTATCACGGTTAATCCAAACTTCAGATATTTTCCATTAACTGCCCGTCGTGCAAAAACAGGATCCGGTCGGCATAGGAAGCGGCCTCTCTGCTATGAGTGACCAGGATGAGATTCTTACCCGATTGGCGAGTTAATCGATCCAGAAGTGATAACACTTGTCTGCCGGTCGCCTCATCCAGGTTACCTGTAGGTTCATCTGCCAGGATGAGCAAGGGTTTGTGGACCAGGGCACGCGCGATGGCCACACGCTGTTGTTCTCCACCAGATAAGCGATCCGGGAAGGCGTTTTCTCGCCCTACTAATCCAACCGCCTCGATGAGCCCTTCAGATTGTTCTTTGGCCTCATCCGCAACCGTCTCGTTGAGCTCTAACGGCAGCATTACATTCTCAAGGACCGTCAGGGTTGGAATGAGGTTGAGAAACTGGAAGATAAAGCCTATGTTTTTCCTGCGGAACAGGGTCCGCTCGCGCTCATTGAGCGCTGTCAGGTCCGTGCCGTCGAAATAAATCGATCCACCATCAACGTCATCAATACCGCTGATTAAATTGAGGAGCGTGCTCTTGCCGCTGCCGCTCTTGCCGAGAATGGCAACAAACTCACCTCTACAGATCCCTGCGTTTACGTTCTTTAGAACAATATGGTTGAATTCGCCTTCCTGGTAGCTTTTTGACAAATTCAAAAATCGGATAAGACTATCTTCAGGTGCGCCCATGGGGATGCCGTTTTTGGACTCCACAATCCTCGGATGGAACAACACGAGCGCATGTCATTCGGTTCCCATCTCTTGGCTGGCGCTGTCCAGCCTTTCCATCTCTTCCTCGGACAAGCGCCAGCCCAGGGCGCCGATATTTTCCTGGGCCTGGTGCGCAGTCTTGGCGCCTGGAATGGGCACAGTCCCCTTGCAAATGGCCCAGTTAAGTGCCACTTGAGCCGCGCTCCTACCACCGTGGGCCTGGCCGATTCCTCTCATCAAGCGAATCATGGGCTGGATTTTCCCCAATAGTCTGGACCGGTAACGCAGGCCTCGAATACCGGGTGGGGGCTTATCCGGCGTGTATTTTCCGGTCAAGAGGCCCTGTTCCAGTGGGCTGTAAGCGATCAACGTGATTTGGTCTTCTTTGCAGGCTGACAGCAAACCGTTGAATTCGATCGCCCTGTTAAGCAGGCTATACTCAACCTGGTTGGAGGCCAATGGAATCCCATGCGCAGCCAGAACGGATTCAGCCCGCCGCATTTTGTTGATATCGTAGTTGGAAACCCCCACGGCCCGCGTTAACCCCTTTTCAACCGCCTTCGCCAATCCCTCAGCCCAGGTTTCCGCCGGGAGTGGCGGGTAAGGTTGGTGCACCTGGTACAGCTCTACTCGTTCCATGCTCAGCCGGTCCAGGCTTCCCCGCAGGGCCGCTGTCAACCTGCCTTTCCATAAGCGCCAGGGGAAGGGCATGAATTTCGTGGCGATGACCACGGGTTGGTCAGTAGATTTAATGAATTTCCCAAGAAGCAGCTCGGATTTGCCGCTGCCATAGATTTCCGCTGTGTCAAAAAAATTGATTCCGTTCGCCATACACGCATCGAAGGCTCCCCTGACATCCTCCTCACCATAATCCTGGCCAAATCCCCAATAAGAGCGACCTCCCCACGCCCAGGTGCCGATTCCCATCGCTGGGATCTGGACGTCCGTTTTGCCCAGGGTGATGTTCTCCTGAGCGAACGCTTCCGTCATGCGGATGCCCCCTCCAATTCATCCAGGGCACTTCTAATGATGGACGCGCTTTCTTGTAATGCGCGATATTCCTTATCGCTGAGGTCCGGATAGAATGTGGAGATAATCCCATTTCCGCCTACCAGATGGGGCAAAGACACAGTCACATCCTTCACTCCAGCTACCTCCGCGATCGGCGTACAAACGGTCAGGATCGATCGCTGGTCGCGTAACATGACTTCCACAATCCTGGCCATGGCGCTACCAACGCCATAGTAAGTTGCACCCTTTCCTTCAATAATATGGTAGGCCGCCTGGCGCACATTTTTTTCGATATCCTCGAGATCCTCCTCACACAGCGAGGTCTCCCTCTTTTCACAAAACTCATCCAACGGCATGCCTGCCACGGTTACCAGGGACCATGTGAGTACTTCGGAATCGCCATGTTCGCCTAAGACATAAGCATGTATGTGTTGGGGATCGATGCTCACGCTTCTCCCCAAGAGGGAACGAAATCTCGCGGTGTCCAGCGTCGTGCCCGAGCCAATCACTCGCCCGGAAGGGACGCCGTATTCGGCCGCGTATTGTGCAGCTAAATGGGTCATCACATCCACAGGGTTCGAAGCAATCAGCAGATTGGCTTCCGGTGCGTATTTGAGAATGTGTGGAATGACTTGGTGAAAAACACTGGCGTTGCGGCTGAGGAGTTGCAGGCGGGTTTCACCCGGTTTTTGGCTGACGCCCGCAGCCACAATGACCACTCGGCTGCCGGCTAGATCGGAGTAATCCCCCGCCATAATCTCCATGGGGTGAGCGAAGGGTACCGCGTGGAGCAGGTCATCTGCTTCCGCTTGGGCTCGTTTTCGATTCAAGTCCAGCAGCACGATTTGCCGCCCAACACCGCGCATCACCATTGCGTACGCCGCTGTCGCACCTACCATCCCGCTACCAACAATCCCGATTTTCATGCCTTTTTCCTCAGTTGCCAGAAAAAC
>DASQQR010000242.1:0-9318 GCA_035643335.1 Anaerolineales bacterium | reverse complement strand
TGCCGGTAGGCATCCAAAATGCGATCACGGGGTTCGGGCTCCATTCCGTCAGTAAAGTAGGCGAGATCATATAGCGTGGGGCCGATGGCAGCCAGTTCCCAATCTATTGCGCATACCCTGGTGGGTTGCTGCTTAAAATCCAACAATATGTGCCAGGGTATAAATCCCCCATGTACCAGGGTAAAGGGTGCAGTTTTCAGCAGTTCTATGACCGGCTCGTAGGCCCGGAGGATCTGAGCAAGCAGGTGGGCTGCGGAAGGTGAGATCTGACCCACATTGATTAGCGAAAGCTGCGCTTTAGAGCGGAAGAATTCAGCATCCTGACGGATTAAAAAATCACATGAGCCCAGCATCTCTTGATGCTGGACAAAAAAGCTTTGCATCCTGGCGAGCCACTGCGCCGCGAGGATTCCGTATTCGACATCGTGGTCCTTGACAATTACCCCGTCAACGAATTCCAGAAGGATCCAAAATATCTCTTCAGAAGGATCCCAGACAGAACCATAATATTTGGGCGTGCCAAATTCAGCCTGCGAGAGGAGATCTCGATAGACCCTAAGTTCTCGTTCCCGGCGGAGCTGGGGCCCATCTTTCGATTTCTGGGAATTGCGGTAATCCTTAAGAAATAGCCTGAATTCCTCCCCTGTCGAGAGACGCACGGTCACCAGGTCACAATCATACGAGCCGATAAAGGGGAATCTCTCGCGCTGAACTGCCTGTATAGCTGAGCGACTACCGAAGCTATCCAAAACAATCCGTTCCAAGTTCTGAATCAAGATGCGTTCGTGCATTCGGCTGGACGAATAGATGTCCATCTTCTACTTTCTTAAGCACAGGCGAGCCGGGTCTGCATCTCTAGATCAGGCCCAATCGCTCGCCAATCGACTGCAAATCGTTGAAGCGCCATCTTGATTTTTCTTCGGTCGTCCAGTCAGATCGCTCACCCAACCACCGGAATCGCCAGTAGAGCCTGGCGATCTCGAGCCTTTGTTCAAACTCAGCGGGTACGCCATCCGGCCAGCGGGCAGACAGGTATTCGGCCCGGCACCTGTCCGCAATCGCTGAAGACCAATGCTCCGTCAAGCTTGCGAAGTCTATCTCTCCAATCGCTATGGCGGTCGATTCCCAGTCCACTGGGTAGATCGTGCCCTGGCGGAAGAGGATATTATTGGGGTAATATTCGCCGTGAACGACAATCGCTGGGGGCTCCAACAAGAGACCAACAACCTGCTCGAAACGTTTGCACAAGGTCGCCAGCCAGGGAAAGAGTTGGTGTAATGAACCGGCCAGGCGGGAGGTCCGGTCCGCCCAGCCAAGATAATATTCAGCATCATACGTGCGCAGAAAGGCCAGCGAGGCCGGTGACAGGCAGGACTCGTTGGCCTTGTGGAATTCCCCAAGCCAGCGAGCGGATGCATACATCAAGGTGTGATCCTTCGAATCCTTGACCCGCAGACTTTTGTCCAAGTATTCGAGGATGAGCCAAGCTTCGCCGGTGGTCTCATCATTGTGCAGGCCATAAAAGGCGGGCGCAGAGACCGGCAATGGCTGCAGCACACTCCGATATACTTCGGCCTCGTATGCAACCCCGGCTCGATGGCCGTAAGCCGTATGGTCACGCCCGCCCGCATATTTGCACAAGAGCCGGATTTCTCTCCCATCGGGCAGCCGGCAGATCAGCACCTCGCTCGGGTAAGTGCTGGTGCGCGGATTGGACTCTCGGGCAAGGATGGTTAGCTGGTCTCCGGATAATCGAGAGTCTCCAAATGACGTCTCTAACATGCGGGCCAGGGTTTGCGAGTCAGGGAACCGGACAGGGGACGTTGGCATATGTTTAATCCCGCCAAGCTGCAGACTGAATTAATCCGGCCAGCCATGTCTCGCAACGCTGTAGCTCATTGATTGGTTGCTCAATCGATGAGGAGGCAAGGCTGGGGGCAATCCAGTCCAGAAATACCAGGCAGCGGAAAACCTTGCCCACACTCATCAAGCGGCTAAGGGCGGGGAGGGCCAGCCCGGGCCAGTGGTCACGAACGGTTGACCAATAAGTGGCAAGGTCGACTCTCGATATATCTTCCGCCGGAATACCCCATCCGGCTTTCTCCCAATCGAACGGCAGGAGGATGATTCCATCTCGACCGTACCGGACCCGTACGTTTTTGCTGATAAAGTCACCATGGACAAGCGTCCGGGGGATCCCGGTACAGGCAGAAGCCAACTCGCTCCAGTGCGCGCTCAGATGGCGGCATTGAGCGAGGATGGTCTCCAGCAAGGCGAGATGGTCAGCCCTGAGAGCCGGATTGGCTAAATTCGAGGAGATTGTGCGGCGGGCTGAACGGAGCAGATTCAGGTAGTGTTGCGGTTTTCGTTCGGGCAGGTGCGCCGCCGCCGGAAGCCGCGAGGCAAATATGTTCATAGTACCCAACCACCGGGCTGCAGCGACCCGATGTTCCTGAATGTGAGGCAGATATCGCGCCTCGTGGCTCACATCTTCGAGAAACAACCACCAGAATTGCCCATCTGGTTCCTCCACTGCTCCATAATAGTGCAGCGTGGGAAGGGGCAGCCCTGGCAGGACCTGCTCATAGATGGCGCGCTCTATCCGCGCCGTGCGATGCCGGCTCCGCTTGGCGATGACGTTTGTGCTGGCTTCGTCGACACGGACGAGGCGGTACACGCTCGTGTTGCCATTCTCGGTGCCAAACACTTCGAGGTTTTCAGGAGCAGCGTAAGCTGGTTGTAGATCGCGCCAGGCGCTGACGGCCGCGTGTTCAAGTTTCACGAACTCAGTTCTCCCATTTCACGGCGCGAATTGCGTTGGCCAAAACCGATCTATAGACGTTGAATTTGTCCATAATGCTCTCGATATGCGCCCCATGGTGATCAAATTCTGGAATCCCCCGGCTGATGACTTTGAGGGACCAAAAGAGTTGCCCGAGATTGGCCAGCTGTTGAACGGTTTGAACATCAAAATCCGGCCAATGCTCCCGCACAACGGAGAGGTAGGTGGCGTAGTCGGGATCGGTGGGCGGCAAATTGCGGTATGGAAGTCCCAATTGACCCAGATCAGTGGCTGGCAGCCCCCAACCGGCACCACCCCAGTCAAAAGGCGCCACCGCGGGTCCTGCCCCGGTCACTCGAACATGAATGTTCTTGGCCAGGCAGTCCCCGTGAACGAACGTTCGCGGCATTGGCTCACAGAAAGTATCGACCTGATCCCAATTCGCCTCCAGGTACTCACACATGGAGACAATGTTCTGCAAAATTGTGCGGTCGGTTGACCGGAGCGAAGGGCTGGCCCAAATCCGGGGGATGGCGACACGCGCCGATTGGAGATATACCAGATAATGATCAGGCCCCCGATCTGGAAGAGGAGTTTTCAGCCTTAGGTTTTCCGCAGCCGTGTGCATAACCCCCAGCCAGCGGGCGGCCAGGGCGGGATGCCCGGCAGCAAACGGGGAATATCGCTCATCGCCCACATCTTCGAGGAACAACCACCAGAACTCTCCACCCGCTTCTTCCACAGATCCAAAGTATTGGGCAGCCGGCAGAGGCAATTGGGGGAGAACTTCCTCATAGACCGGACGCTCGATCTCTGCTCTCTCGCGCCGGCATCGCTTGGCAATCAGCGCAGATTTACCCGGTCCGAGGCCGACCAGGCGATAGACGGCGCCCTTACTCTTTTGTTTCAGAATCTCAATTTGCTCCGGCATGACAGGCCCTGGGCAGAGTCCAACCCAGGCCTGGACCGCCGGGTGTTCAAGCAGACCAGTTTTCAATTTCGCCACTGTCTTCTGATGGAGCGCGGACCCTTCTCTCTGCGCTGGTTGGCGCGGACTGGCCGAGGTCCTAGCTATTTCTGGCGTGGATTTTCGCTGGGTGGCCTCATTCCGCGGGCGGGGGTCACTCAGGGCATCATTGATCAAGGCGGTGAGGACCTTATCAGAGTCAAAATACGCCTCGGCAAGGGCGCGAGCTGCCTGTGCATGCCGGAGATAGTCGGCTTGCACTTCCTGGATACCTGCGACAGCCTGCGGCAGATTCTTAAAGGACAAAATGCCCTCCCCTACGGGGAGCACTGCGGAGAAACCAGTATCCTGAACCACCACAGGGCGACCGGCTGCCAGATAACAAGCGCTCCGCTCGCTAAACCAGCCTGGCTGCCCCACGACATAGGCGTTTTTAGCCACGCTCCACTCGGCCTTGGAGGACTCGATATAATGCCGGTAAGTGTCCAGGTCACCGCAAGCTTCGATTGCATCGACCACTCGCCAGCCGGCATGGGTCACCAGGTCAAAGGGCGTTCGACCCATCCTGCTATCCGAGAATTCACCGATTTCGCCGGCGGAGGCATCCTCGTCCCCCAACCATTTCAGGTACTGTGTCCTGCTGAGGGCCACTTCCATCACTCCGGGAGCTAGCTGACGAGGTAGACCCAGAAAGCGTTTGAACTCGACGTCTTTCTGGCCGTAAGTCCGGCCTGCATAGACCAGTGGTTCGTAGCTTGTCCAGTTCATGACTGTGGTAAAGCTTTCGCCAGGGGGCGTCGCGGGCCGCCACTCAGACAGCACGACCGGTTGTCTGGTGGGTCGCCACCGGTAGCGAGTGGCGGGCACACCCTCGGAGAGGGTCTCTCCAAAGCTGAAGTGGGTATCATGAGCTTTTACACGCTCAGCAAACTCGGCATTTCCCAAGGCAATTTTGAGCTGGGTGATGACGGGATCCGTGTCAATGTAAAGCAAATGAGGGATGCACCGATAGTTTAGCGGGTATTCCAAACTACCCGAGACGTTTATGAGAAGATCAGCAGACTGGATGAGCGCCTGGCGTCGTTTGGCAGAGAGGCCATACCACCTGGACTTGAGCGGAAAATGATAGGCCCACCGGTCTTCAAACCCAAAGCGGGCCATGATCCTGGCCAGATAGCCGACATTGTAGCTGCAGTCCCTGGCGATCCAGTCAACACCGGAGGCGCCGCCGTCCAGATTATAGGGAAATTCACCTGAATCCTCAAAGTAGTAGACGTCATGACCGAGGCGCTTTAAACCGAGTAAGTACTGGAGATGATGCCAGGTGATGCCTCCCAGGTGAGGATGCTGGGTGATGAGGCCCGTGACTATGATGCGAAGTGTCGAGTACATGGGCCTATTGTGTGAATGCGGCTGCCTGGATTGCACCGGCTAACCAAGAGGCGTAGATGCTCATACTGTTCCTGGGTCGTTTCAGCCACTCATAATTAAAGCTGGGAAGCAGCCAATAGATGGCATCAATAGCGCGGAAAATCTTCCCAATAGTGGCCAGCCGTCGAAGCGTGCGAAGATCCAGCCACGGCCAATGAACGTGCGTCGCCGACCAGTAAGCAACAAGATCCACATCCACCAAGTCGCGTGCCGGCACCCCCCAGCCAGCTTCGCCCCAATCGAAGGGAAGAAGGGCTATCCCCGCCTGGCTCGTTCTCACTCGCAAGTTCTTTACGACGAAGTCTCCGTGGACCAGCGCCGGAGGCATCCCATCGCAAAAGGCCTCAACCTGATCCCAGTGCGACTCCAAGAGCTCGAACTGGCGCAGGATGGTCCCTAAAGGCGACGGGCCGTCGATTTGAGTGTTGAGAGCAAGAAGTTTATCCGAAAGGGCATCACGCACCGAGTACAAGCGTTTTAAATAGTGTTGGGGCCCTTTGTCGGGCAGCCTGACAGCCGCATCAAGGTGGGCGGCGGCGGTATGCATCAGGCTCAGCCATTGGGCCCTAAGGAGGCGATGTTCACCAATCAGGTCGGAATACGCGTTCTCGCCGGCATCTTCAAGGAAAAGCCAGCATAATTCGCAATTGGCCTCCTCCAACATGCCATAGTAGCCCAGGGAAGGGAATGGGAGCTGCGGGAGGATTTGCGCATAGATCCGATTTTCGACCAGCGCGTTGGCACGCCAACACCGTTTGCAAATGACGGCAGACCCGGCTGGACCCACGCCCACCAGCCGGCAGACGAGCCTTTCTATCCCGTTGTTCGGATCTGGCGGTTTGCCCTTCAGAATTTCGATCCGTTCCGGCACAACAAAGGCGGAATTCCATTCGCTCCAGGCACGAACCGCCGGGTGCTCGTACAAACCAGTTTCTATGACTCTGGTTGACTCGAATCTAGCCATCCACATTTACCTCGTGGAACACGGACTCAAGGTTGCCGGCGTCGGGTGGATGCTCGAGGGCCTCTGACACATTGGTTATTACATCAATGAGCTGGCCATGTTCGAGCACAAGTAACAGATCGCAGTTCCGCAGCGTGTTTAAGCGGTGGGCGATGGTGAAGCACGTACGGCCGATCATGAGGCGCTCCATCGCCTCGAGGATCCCGGACTCTGTCTTGAGGTCGACCGAGCTAGTGGGCTCGTCCAGTATGAGAATGGGCGCATCCTTCAGGAAGGCTCGGGCCAGGGCAATGCGCTGGCGTTCGCCGCCCGAAAGGCGCATACCGCGCTCGCCGACCTGGGTTTCATAGCCATCGGGAAGGCTGATGATGAAATCGTGCGCGTTGGCTGCCTTTGCGGCTACCGTAATCTCCTCGTCACTGGCATCGAGGCGGCCATAGGCGATGTTCTCCGCAATGCTGGCGGAAAACAGCACCGGTTCCTGGAGGACGATGGCAAATTGATCCCGCAAATCAGCCAGCTTATAGTCCCGCAGATCGACGCCGTCGAGGACTATCTGACCCGAGGTGGGATCGTAAAAACGGGTCAGCAGGCTCATCAGCGTGGTCTTACCTGCTCCTGTCACGCCGGCAATGCCCACCCGTGTCCCGGCTGGAGCCTCAAAAGAAATATTGTGCAAGATCGGGTAGTCCGGCTCATATGCAAAGCAAACCTCGCCAAAGATCACCTCGCCTGTGGCGCGCGAAAGTTGACGGGCGCCGGGTCGTTCAACAACGTCTTCCACCTCATCGAGGAGAGCGAAGGCCCGCTCTGCGCTGGCAAAATGAGATTGCAGGCTGGCCACCTTCTTGCTGATGACTTTTAAGGGACCATACAGCTGGGTCAAGTATCCCATAATCAGGAGCAACTCGCCGAGGGTAAGAGTACCTGCCTGAACATTACGGATACCGATAAAAAGCACCGCGGCTGTCCCGGTTGCGGTGGTCAAGCCAAGCAGAAGGCCCAAGCCGCCTTCCACCAACGAGAGGTGCAAACGGGCTTGCACGCCTTCGCCAGAGCGACGAGCGAAGCGCTCTTGTTCCCGTTCTTCTTGCCCGAAAGCTTTTACGAGGCGAAGGCCAACCAGCACTTCCTGCACCACGGATAGGGTTGCGCTTTCAAATTTCTTTATCCGGCGGGACTGATAACGCAGACGGCGGCGATATACAAAGATTATCGTGAAGAGGATAGGTGACACACCCAGCGCGATCAAAGCCAGTTGGCGGTCAAGCCGAAAGGTGACGTAAAGCATGGACGCCAAAGTGAAGCTCGCAGTAATGAACGGAATAATCCCGTCGATGGCGATATAGCGGATAGCTGAGGTATCGTACTGGATGCGATACGTGGAATCAGATGTGCCCCGGGTGTCGTGATACAAAAGGGAGAGACGCTGGACGTGACCGAAGAGTTGGGTCTGGAAATCGAGGACCAATTTTTCGGCCGTGTAAGCACTTAGAAAATTACTTCCCAACTCCAGGAGTTGGCTCAGAAGCGCGATGGCGATGATGAGGCCTGTTGCGAAGGCAATCATGGCGCTGTTAGAAGTGGCGATGGTTTGAGGTAGCAATGAAACGAGAAGCGGGGGAAGTGGCTGGGAACCTATAACGTTGTCAACGACTAACTTGAGCGGTAGCGGCGTCAGAAGGGCCAGGGGTGTCGACAAGAGGCCGAGCAACAAGATACCTGCCAACTTGGTCCAGTAGGGTCGTATTTTTCCCAGCAATCGCCGCAAAAGAGCGAGGTCCTTACGGTTCATGAGGTCTAAATCTCGTCCAGATAACCAGAGTTCTCGAGTCCCGCAGAAAAAGAAGCCGAAGCAGCGACATAATCCAGGAGGCAGCTTAGGGCAAGTCCGAGGGCGACCATCCCCAGAATGATGGAAGCAACCCAAGCATGACCAACAGCCGACAGAGCGGCTAAAGCAACGGGCAAGACGACAAACGGTAGCGTCAGGGAAGAGAATCGGGGCCATGTGCGGAATCGTATTAATTGATTACCGGAACTATGATCCTCGACCGCCATACAGAGCCGTACGGACCCCAACAAACCGCCGCGGATCTCCAGGTCCCAGGAATCATAATCCCCACCACGCAGGACAACAGTTTTTAGTGCGCGCAGACCTGCTTCAATGGATTTCAATCTAATCTCTGGTGCCTGCCAGTCCTCGCTCCAGAACTTGAGCGTGCGTGGCCAAGCCAGGACCAGTTTAGGTCTTCGATGCCTGCGCCAGGGTGCGAGCCCCGATCGCATGCGACCCTGGAGGCGCGCCAGAGGCTGAAGAAGGTGCAGGAGGACAGTCAGGCCCCTTAATGCCAGCCGCCTGATGGGGGGAATTTCTGTTGGATTTGAAAATGAAGCACGAGATGCCATCCCGACAGCATGGAAAAGGGTAACGCCGATGGCCAAGACAAGGGGAGCCATTGTCAGCAAGAGGGGCCTCCAGAGGAGCCCCAGGGCAGCGAAACCGAGGAGGCCCAGGATCAAAAGAGCCCATTCGGGCGTCAGAGACAATGATAGCAAGGTCCCCGGCCTTGGGGCGTAGATCGACTGAAAGGGGGCTGTGCCCCAGACTCCATGATAAATGCGCTGCCGAAGGAACGGCAATGCTCCAGAGGATTCGGCAGTGTATATGCGTCCTCTCCATTCATGGTGACCGACCGGATTATATTTCTCAGGCCACTTTCGTTCCAACATTCCTTCTGCCCTGCCGTACCCTACCTGCTGTTTCCAGTAAGCCCGGACAGAGTTCCGGCGGTGGTGCCATACCATGGCTGCAGGGTTAAAGCCCAACGAATAACCGTGTTGGCGCAAACGCCAGCACACATCGACATCGTCACCAGCAACCCAGAATTGCGGATCAAATCCACCGATTGCCTCAAGGGCGGCTTTGCGGAAAGCCATATTGCAGCCGGGAATGTGCTCCGCGTCTTCATCGGTCAGCAAAACGTGAATCGGATTTCCTGGCGAGTGAGCCACACACTCGGCAATCGGGCCGTCACCGGAAGGGCTTAGATTGGGGCCTCCCACGCCGGCATGCCGGGTAGTCAAGAAGGTGGTGACCAGGTAATTGAGCCAGTGCGGGTCAGGATAGGCATCGTCATCAATGTAAGCCACGATCTCACCCGTGGCTGCCTG
>DASQQR010000241.1:0-7193 GCA_035643335.1 Anaerolineales bacterium | reverse complement strand
ATTGGATCGGCCGGCATGCCCAATCCAACCGGCGAAAACAGCGCGTAAGCGCCGATCAGCATGGCGATGACCATCATACCGCCCATCACCAGCACCTCGGTCCGCACGTGATCCGGGTAAAAAGGAACGCTGTCTTTTTCTGCGCCAGGTTTTGTCTCTGTCATACACTCTCCTTGCCACTAGTGGTGCGATGCTGTGATGCTGTTTCCCACGCAGAGCTCCCTGCCTCCCTGTTTCCCACGCTCTGCGGTCAGGCCGGCGAATAAACACCTTGTCACAGAGCCTGTCGCGAACCTCCGTCGAACCAAACCTTCAACCTCCCAGCCCGCAATCTTCCAGCCTTCCATCTTCCATTCTTCCAATCTTCAGATCGGCTTGGCGATACCCAATCTCCTGACCATCAAGAAATGCGCGCCCATCGAAGCCAGGGTAACGATCGGAAGCACGATGATATGCAAACCGTAAAAACGGCTCAGCGTCAAGGCGGCCACATCCCAACCAACCCGCAAGAACACCAGCGCCAGGTTTCCGATGATGGGGATGCCTCCGGCGATCTCGGAACCAACCGTAGTGGCCCAAAAAGCTCGCTGGTCCCACGGCAGCAGGTACCCGGTGAAACCGAAAGCCAGCGTGATCACCAACAGCACCACGCCGCTGACCCAATTGAGCTCCCGCGGCCTCTTGTAAGCCCCCATGACGAAGACGCGCAGCATATGGGCGGTGCACATCAGGATCATCCCGTTAGCGGCCCAATGGTGGATGGCACGCACCCCGGCGCCAAAACGCACCTGCGTCTCGATGAACTGGATGCTGGCGTAGGCGGCCTCAGGCGTGGGTTTGTAATAGAAGGCCAGCATGATCCCGGTTACTGCCTGGATCACGAATAGAAACGCGGTGATACCTCCCAGGCAGTACCACCAGCGCAGGGCGAATTTTGGAACCGGTTTATTGAGTACCTTGGATAGGGGTTCCGCCACCTCGTAGCGTTCGTCAACCCACTCAGCCGCTCGCATCCTCAAGGGCTTCCAGGGCTCGCGGGTAACCCACACGCTGGCGCTGCGATACACCCCAAAGACGAAGGCCAACCCAACCGTGCCGAAGAGCATCCAGCGAGCCAGCGGCGTCCACAGACCCTTATTTTCACCCGCGATGTGGCAGTGCAGACAAGGATCCTGCTCCGGCTTAGGCGGTGTCACCGCCGCAGCATCACCCGCCTCGATGGCGGGTACAGCCGCCAGTAATTTTTCCGCCTGCGATGTCACTGCGAGCGGTTTTTGCGCCTGTCCTGAGCGAAGTCGAAGGGAAGCAGTCTCTACCCCTGGGTCTTGTGGGGCCAACGCTTCTTGCGGCGAGGCGGTAGCGCCACCAGAGGATACGACAGCGAGCAGGATGATAGCCAGCAGGAGTACAGCTGTCAGGCCCAATAGGGAGCTATGCCGGCGGCAAAAAGTCATAATCCACCTCTTTCATCGGCAGTTTCCGAACGCTTTTGCGATTGAAGGTTCAAGTTCTCATAGATAGCATAGCAATTCCCCCTCAGTTTGTAATCCCCCGAAAGCCTTAATTCCCCTCAGGCGCGCGCCCTAATTAATCGCTCCAAAGACCCTATTTTTGGGGAATAGCAAGCCAGATGCGACGCTCGAGCACAACATACCTCACCCCTCACACATTACCCCTCACGCATTACGTCTCACGCATCACGTTTCACGCATCACGCATCGCAAATTACGAATTACGAATTACGTATCACGCCTCCCGCCTCAAATCTCAATAATCTTCTTCTGAATCGCGTACTTGATCAATTCCCCCCGGTCGTGTAAGTCCAGCTTGTTCATCAGATTGGCTCGGTGGGACTGGATGGTCTTGATGGATAAACTGAGGATTTCGGCGATCTGCTTGTTGGTGTTGCCCTCCGCGATCAGCTGGAGTACCTCCCGTTCCCGGGGGGTTAGGTTGCTCGAATCGTCCGCCGGCTGGACATCCCCCCAACGTAAGTAGTCCTCGATGACCAAACGCGTAATCGCCGTGGAGAGCACGGCCTCCCCGCGCTGGACAGTTTTGATGGCGCTGATCAACTCTCGCGCCGCGGCGTCCTTCAGGATGTAGCCCATGGCGCCGGCTGCCAGGACCTGCCGGATGTACTCTTCGTTATCGTGCATCGTGAGGATCAGGACTTCAGTGCCCGGGAGCTGGCGTTTGATCTGCCGGGTGGCCTCCAGCCCATTGAGCAGCGGCATGGCGATATCCATGATGACCACGTCGGGCTTTAATTCGTACGCTAATTTGACCGCCGTGCGACCATCTTCGGCTTCCCCGACCAGGATCATATTGGGTTCGTCTTCCAGTAGGGCGCGAATGCCGTCCCGCAGGATGGTATGGTCGTCGGCCAACAATATGCGAATCTTTTCCATCCCGATCCTCCCCTCAGGCCGGCAAAGGTACGGATACCTGCAGCTGGGTGCCCTTACCGGGTGCTGAGCTCACAGTGACCCGGCCTCCAACCATCTCGGCTCGTTCTTGAATGCCCAATAGGCCTAAGTGTTGGAGTCCGACTGCTTGTTCCTGAGCTGCAATGAGGTCAAAGCCCTGGCCGTCGTCCGCTATGCTCAGGCACACCTCTTTTTTATTTTGGTGAAGCGCAATCGTGACCGAATTTGCCTGAGCGTGCCTCAGGATGTTGTTGATCGCCTCCTGCGCAATGCGGAACAGGGTGGAGTTCAACTGAGGGGGCAAGAGCATATTCTCTTCGCTCGCGTTAAGCTCAACTCTAACCCCAGCTTCCTCCAGGTTTGAACGCGCATACCAGCGAATGGCCGGGATCAGGCCCAGGTCATCCAGAATCGTGGGGCGCAGCCCGGAAACGATCTTGCGTAGTTCCCGCAGTGTGCGTGTGGCCAGCTGGTGGGCCGCGTCCAGGCGCACGCACAGATCGCTCATCTCCGGGGGAAGCCGGTCCTGCAGCTGCTCCAGGTGGATGATCAGCATCGAAAGCGCTTGGCCGGTGTCGTCGTGCAGGCTGAGCGCAATCCGCTTGCGTTCCTCCTCCTGCGCGTTGATCGCCCGTTCCGAAAGGGCGCGCAGCTGCAGGTTGCGTTCCTCCAACTCGTTCACCAGGGAGTCGATGGCCGAGGCCAGCTGGGAGATGTCTGGATCCGTGTCCCGCAAAAACTGGGGATCGATTTCAGATTGGCCGGCCTGGACTCGGACGACCAACTGGCCCAACTGGCGCAGCGGTCGCAGGGCGCTCTTGACGATCGCAAAGTTGGTTAGGACGCTGAGTGTGGTGCCGATAAAGAGAAACAGGAGGATGAGCCATAAGTCTGCCGCCCTGCTCGCTAGCTGGCGGGTGAGCAGGGTACCGCCCACAGCGCCTATGGCGATAATAATAGTGTTCCCAATGGCGATGCGGTAAGTGATGGATAAGCAAAGCAGGCGCTGCCGGATGCGTGAGGCGATCTCCACTTTGAACTTTTTTACCTGTTACACTTTATTAGAATTCCCCTCCCGCTTCACGCAGTCGCAGAATCAAGTGGGCTACATCCCGGGGCTCGCCGTCCGGCAAAATGAAATAATCGTCCAGCACGCACTTCAGCTCGAAACCCAAGTTCTGGAAAGCCTTGATCACCGGAGCTTGATCCATGACGATCTGAGCCTCCAGGAGGTACAAACTGCGACGCCGGGCGATTTCGATTAAACTCTGCAGCAGGCGGGTGCCTACACCCCGGCGGCGGACCTCCTTGGCAAGGAAAATGCGCACTTCTGCGCGCTGCCGGGCCGGACCTTCGTTGAAATGCAGCGTGGCATTGCCGACGATTTGATCATTGACCATCGCCACCAGTGGAAAGACTTTGTCGTAGTCCAGTTCATCGATCCATTGATTGATCAGATCTGGGTCCTTAACGTTGTGGCGCAGGAAGCGCATATCATCGGCGCTCAGCGGAGTAAAAAGATCCAATAGTCCCTGCCGGTCATCTTTGATCAGCGGGCGCAGCAGGACTCTTCCCCCATCGGATAAGGTGATGATTTGCCGGTAGATGAGCTCGTTTTTTGTGATCACAAGGTGGCCTCCTTAGAAATTGCCTTCTTACTCTCTATTATTATCCGTCATATCCGGCCCGGTTTGAAGTGGCAAACGTCCCTTAATTCGAGCACACACGTCACCTCAGGATACCTGCGATTGGAGCAGGCGCATCAACGAGCGCCGAGCCAGCAAATCCGAACTGACCATGCCCAGGACGGATTTGCCGGAGACCACCGGCATGGCGGAGATCTCGTGGTGCTCGAGCTTGCGGATTACTTCCAGCAACCCGTCCGAAGGCGAGGCGGTGATCACCTTGCGAGTCATGACTTCTGCCAGCGGTAGATCATCCGGAGATCCCAGCGCCGTGGCACGCGTGATATCCCATTCGGTAACCACCCCCGCCAGCTCACCTTGGGCGGAGACGATGGCCAGGATCGGGCTGCTGGCCTCCACCAGGGTCGCCGCGGCCTGCTGCACGGTGCCGTCAACTGAAATGGTTGGCAGGCGTTCCATGATATCGGCTGCCGTGCGATCGCTCTCACTCCGGGCGATGCGCCGGACGCTGATCTTTTCCGCGGCTTCGCAGGGCAGCATGTCGGCATCGGCGGCCAGCAGATCTACTAGCTCGCGTATATTGCGGCGGATGACGTCTTCGCGGTGCGCCTCGGCTGCCAAACGCCGCTTCTCTGCCAGTTCAGCCAGTTCGGAAGCATGGCTTTGCAGCCAGCCATCCACAGCTTGGCGATCGCCGAGCATCTCGCCGGGGATGCGCAGGTGCTCGGGAGTCTTAATCAGGTGCTCCTGGGCGGCGTAAATCACCCCGCCTGAATTCACCAGGTAATCGGCGGCGATCATCACCCCGCGTTGCCGGTAAACGCTGCGCTCCATGCGCGCTCGCGCGGCTTTGCGCTCCGGATCCGGGGAGTACGTATTGGCGCCCTCGACGATGACTTGCCAGCGGCCCATGCGATCCACGGTCATGGACGGCTGGGTGCCTGGATCGGTGTCCAGGTAGTTGGCGACGGGCGCAGCCGGGATCAGGCAGAAGGCGGATTCCCGCAGCAGGTCGTCTGGAGAGTTGGAGAACTTAATGCCGGGCCGTCCCCGCCCCACCTCCGAGAGATGTTGGTCGTAGTAGGCGCGCGTTACCGGGCCGGCCTTCCGCCACATGCCAAAGAGTAAGTCAAGCGGAAGTCCCTGCTCGCAATACAGGTATCCCAGTTCATCGCTGATCCCTATGACCCGTGCGCCCGGCAACCACTGGCCGAGGAAGTGGGCGGATTGGGCCCCCACCGCGCCGAAGCCCTGGATCAAGACACTGAGCTCCTCCGGAGCAGGGATTCTGAGCCCGTGAAACTGGGGCAGATCCGCAAGGCGCGGCATTTCTTTCAGAAGCTGATCCAGTGCGATGATCGTGCCCCCGGCCGCCGCGCCGAGTTCGTCAATGCAATTGCCACCCATGTCGACCGTCTTGGACAGGGCATTGTCCAGGCCGTTCTGAATGGCAACCGTTTTCATATCCGCATCGTTCGTGCCGACATCAGGTCCCGGCAGATAGATGTGATTGTAGCGCCGCAAGAGACGGGCAAAGCCACGCAGCACGGCGGTATGCTCTTCGGGAGACAAATCACGAGCCGCGACAATGCCGGATTTGCCGCCGCCATAAGGCAAGTCGGCAGCCGCGTTCTTCAAGGTCATCCCGCGGGCCAGGTTGTGGATCGCCGCCGGTGTGACCTCGGGCAGCATGCGGATGCCCCCCATGGACGGCCGTCCCATGGCCAGGTTGTCGATGATCAGATAGCCACCGATCTCCATTGGGGAGGCCTCGTCCCACATGCACACGACCAGCTGCGGTCCCAGGCTGTCCACCTCGATGTCCAACCTGGAAAGCCGGTCCACGTCCAGCGGCCCGAATTCCATATAGCGCAGGTCGCCATCGCGGATCAGCCGGTTTTGCCCGGTCCGCTCCGGCAAACGCTCCCGGAGGAAAGATTCCATAGTTTTAGGGATCATGTGTTATTTTCTTCCTGCTGTCTAGATAATATAAGTCTTTATTCAGTAGTGATAAGTCATTCGTGATCAGTGATCTGGCCACTCTGCTTATGCAATTAGAGCCAAAACGCTGGTTGAGTAGCGACGGAGGAGCGTATCGAAACCACGTTTTGGCGGCAGTTCTTGGTTTCGATACGTTGCAGAGAGCGCAACTACTCAACCAGCGAACCGCTCGCAGTGAAAACTCAAAGTTAGCTAGGTCAGTTTTCAGTTGGCAGCGACAGCTCTTTTTCATCAAGGTATGATTTGACAAAGTAATCTGGAATCGACTCGCTGACCTTTCTCGATGGAGGGCCACAGAAAAGGTGAGATTTGGCGATCATGCCTGCCAATAGCCGGCCGATTTCGTCATATTTTTCATTGAGTTCCGCTGCTTGGTTCGGGCTCAAGTAACCACAATCGACTGCTTGGTCAATCCAGTGCAAAGTTTCCTGTCGCTCACCATCTGCATCCGTCAGTTTGCTGATGAAATGTTTTTCATACCGCCTCTTGGCCCAAGCTTCAGCAATTTGAGCACCAATCGAGCGAGAAGACCGCCGGATTTGATCTGTCAACGAAAACATCTCTTCTCTTGGAAAAGTTTTTGTAATCTGGAAAATCTCCAAAGCCAAATTCCTGGCTTTCTGGTAAACCAACAGATCCCGAAAACTCTCCGCATACGGCAATTTGCTCACTTCACACCTCACTGCTCACGTTACACTGATTACTGATCACTGATTACTGATCACTGATCACTGATCACTGATCACTGATTACTGCTCACTGATCACTGATTACTGCTCACTCATCACATAAACCCGGTGCAGGTTACGCGCCGCGATGAACGATAACCCGTGCTCCGTGAGCGCCCAGGCCGTCTTGTTGGTGGCGTCAAACTTGTCCATGAAGTTGACCGTCAGGTGGTCCCAGTCGCCAGATTCGAAGATCTCCTCTTTATCACGGAAGTAATCCAGGATATCGGAGGGGTGCGGGCGCGTCTGGTCGAGCTCTGGATCCGCACCCTCATGCTTGGCCGAGATGTTGGCGACGTGATCGGCGATTTCTACCAGCTCCTGGCGGCGGTTGTACGGCTGGCGTACGATGCTCTTCCAGGTCTCGGTGATATGGTGCTCGAAGCGCA
>DASQQR010000240.1:0-5860 GCA_035643335.1 Anaerolineales bacterium | reverse complement strand
GCGCGCCGTGCAAACCTCCAACAGCCCGGTTAACCTGGCTTCCGGAGCCGTCCAGTTTGCCGTGAACGTGAGCGCGGCCTGCGCCGGCGGGGAGGTCACGGTGACGGCGACGTATGCCGATTTTCCGGTGACCATGCCGTTCTTAGGCACCTTGATCGGTCGGCAGGCTTTTGATATCCGCGCCTCTTCGACGGATGATGTGCTCACGCCGATGGTGTGTTCGCCGTAGACCTCGCTGGTTCGCGCGAGAAGCGGGATGCAAGGTGCAAGATACAGGATGCAAGATACAAGTTGCCATGAGGCAGAGGAATTATTTATGAAAACTGGAAGCTTATCTGAACGAGGACAGGTGATGGTTTTACTGGTGCTGGCCATCGTAGGTCTGCTGGCGTTTACCGCCCTGGCCATCGATGGTGGTATGGTGTATTCGGATCGCCGCACTGCGCAGAACACGGCCGATTCGGCGGCCCTGGCGGGCGCCGGAGCAGCAGCCCAATACATCCGCACGTATGATCCCGCCGACCCCAAGAATAACCCGCTATCCAAGAAGCATTGGAATTGCAGCCACGCCGCGATTCAAGGCGCGGGTGGCGCGTTGGCGCTGGCGGAAGGCGCCGCGCAGAGCCGGGCGGGGGACAACGACTTCCCCATAAACTTTGACACCAGCGGGGACAACTGGGTCGACGCCCAGTGCTTCAATACCTATCTTGAAATTCACGTCAAAATCACCGTCGAAACCCGTTCATCGCTCGCACACCTGGTCTTTAAGGGCCCGCTGGTGAATACGGTGGAGGCGGTCACGGTCGTGAACCCGTCCGGTCCGATCGGCTTCGGCAATTCCATCATCTCGCTCACCGAGGAGTGCACCGGCAATGATAAGGGTACCATCTTCGACGGCAACCATGATACCATCGTCAAAGATGGCGGCATCTGGTCGAATTCGTGCATTTTTGCCAACGGGTCCAGCGGGTATGTGACGGTCACGCAAACCGGGAGCGGCGACCCGGTGGCGATCTCCTACCGGGATACGTATAAGCCCAACGGGCATATCACCGACCAAATTGTCCCCGAACCGACCAAAGTCGTCACGGATCCCATCAAGATCGAGATCACGCCTCCGCCGGATTGCTCCGGATTGTCCAACGAGGGCAATCATACCGGTGGTGGGGACATCTATCCGGGCAGCTACACCAACATTAAATTGAATAACAATGAGATCCTTACTATGCACCCCGGGCTATATTGCCTGTCCAAGGATTTCACCGTCAATGGCGGCCAGTTGACCGGCGAGGACGTAACCATCTACTTGCATGGCAGCAATTCCAGCTTCTCTACCAGTGGAACTGCCCAGGTTAACCTGGACGCGCCGCCGCCCGGCTGCGAGTCAAAGACCTCCGGGGGTTGCAGCCCTGCCATCGGTGGTCTCCTGATCTACAATGAGGAGGGTGATGTCTCGTTATTGGGCAACGCCGACTCCTATTACGAAGGCACGGTGTTCGCGCCCAAGGGCGAGATAGAAGTCGGTGGCGGAACTTCGACGATGAGCAAAATTGGCGCCCAGTTGATCGGCAATACGATAAAAATCCATGGTGACACGTCCCTCGACATTATTTATGACGACTCGGTGATCTACCAGGGCGGGCCTACGGTCTCCTTGTTCCAATGAGTTAAACCTCCCGAAGGTTGCGGGATACCTTTTTGGGTTAGATACCAGCCCCAGCGAAGGTTCCCGGCCAGCACATCTTCCTGCCAAACCTTCGGGAGGTTCCGAAAGTTGCGAGATACCTTTTTAGGGCAGATATCAGCCCCAGCGAAAGTACGTGGCAGCACATCCTGCTGACAAACCTTCGGGAGGTTGAGAAAGTTGCGAAATACCCTTTTTGGGTGGCTCAGCAATTCTAAATATGCCGCGAAAACTTGGTTTCGATACACCCGGCGCTGGTTGAGCGCCGCCCTGAGCCCAGTCGAAGGGTAGGCCTTCTTAGGCCGTATCGCTTGCACTGAGCGCCGTCGAAGTGCTTGCACTGAGCGCCGTCGAAGTGAAACCCGCCGGGCACTCAACCAGCGTTTTTGCTGTATCAGGTGTTCCACAAATTGAGAATTGCTGTGGGTAGATACCCTAACTTGACAATTGTGCTCTTTTACATCTGGTGTAACAAATCGCCGAAATAAACGTTCTATTGGGTGTAGGAAGTCATTGGTACTCGAGTACCAAAGGTGGTTGCACTTTAATAATTTGAAAGCTAAGCGACTGAGAAAAGCCTGATCCGTTCGGCTCCCTCGACTTCCAGGATGCGGTCCCGCACCACTTCGGCAAGGGCGTCCATGCCTTTGGCGATCGGCGAATCCTTGCTGCTCAACATGAAGGGAACGCCATAGTTGACGGCGCGGTAGGCGGTCTCTTCGTCGAGCGGCAGGGTGGCTGAAACCGGATGTTTCAAGCTCTCGCCCACTTTTTCGGGCGTGATGTTCTTGCGGATGTCAAAACGGTTGATAGTCAGCAGGACGCGTTCCAGGTTCATGTTGAGACCGTCCCACAGTTCCAGGAAGGAGCGGGTGTTGCGGATAGCCGAAATCTCCGGGGTGGTCAGCAGCAAGATCACGTCGGCAGCGTCGAGCGCTGCCAGGCACGGATCGCTGATGAAGGAGCTGGTATTGATCACGATGTACTGGAACATCTGGCGCATGAACTCCAGGATCTGGCTGAGGTGGTTGCCGGTGACCTTTTCGGAAAGCTCCGGCCGTGGTGGCGCAGTCAGGATGTGCAGCCCGGACGATTTGTGGAACAGCATGCTGTCCTCGACCATCTTGGGATCCAGGGCGCTGACGCGGGGCACCAGGTCCACCAGCGAGAACCTGCTCAGCTCGTTGAGCAGGATGGGTACGTCGCCGAACTGCATGCTGCTGTCGACCAGGGCCACGGTGGTCTCTTTATCCTGTAAGGCGATGGCCAGGTTGATGGCGACGGAGGTCACGCCTGCCCCGCCTTTGGGACTGTAGACCGTGATGATCCGGCCTGCTGGCCCTTCAGGCTCGACCCGAGTGGGCTCGCCGCTGATAAAAGCTGCCGAGGCGTACGGATGGGTTTTGTCCCGGTCCGCCAGCGCCTGTTCGCCCGCTCGCCGGATGGCGGCGGTCAATTCCTCCAGGGTGACGTCGTGGGTGAGAAAGTCGGAAGCCCCACTGCGCATGGCCGACAGCATGGTGTTGTAATTCTTGTCTTGAGAGAGCAGCAGGGCCTGGGTGAACGGGAATTCCCGGCGGATGATTTCGACCAGGCGCATGCCATTCATGTCGGGCAGGTTCAGATCGATCAAGGCGACTTCCGGCTTGGCCTCCCGGATGGCCTCGACGGCCTCCTGGCCCGTGGTCAGTTCTCCGGCCACGTCGATGTTTTCAATCAGGCTGAGCAGCTTCTTGAGCTGTTTTTGCATTTGAGGGATGTTTTCGACGACCAGGATCTTGATTTTTTCACTGCGTTCCATAAATACCTCCTTTGCCAAAGTTTTTGGGACGCTACCGGCGAGAAAAAGGGCCCTTTCCCGCAAGCAGCAGAGCCTTTTTTGGTGGCGCCATTATAACGGCAAGGCAGAGGTTTGCGCCAGGAGTTTGGCTTTCAATAGTGCTAAGTAGCAATAGTGTAGGGGACAATCCGGTCCCCCTTCGTTAGAATATCGGTGAACACAGAAAGAAGTGGAAAAGGTAACTTCTCAATAAGAAGGGGTGGGTGTGTGTTGGAGCGGGCGGAGCCCGCTCCAACACACACCCACCCCCCCAATTATTGAGATGATACTGGAAAAGGAACCATCGTGTCCAAGCAGAAGATTGAGTTTGTGTTGGCGGATAGAGTTGAAGACAGGATCTCTGGGAATGGCCGTAGTAAGAAGACCTCCACTGAATATTCCAAAGATCCTGAAGATATCATAGGAGAGGCTCACCAAATGGTAGAATATCATGCAGTAAGTGAGAAACCAATGCAGGAACTACGTGATATGGAAACTGAGGCTGGCATGAAAGCTGGTATTGCCGGCGTGAAGGGAAAAATGAACGACCTGGCCAATTCGTACAAAGAATGGCGGGATTACCGGCACGATATCAGCACGTATCCGGCTCAGGTCGAGGCGAACATGCTCCAAATCCAGGATGGTTTGAGCGATTATCGCCTGACCCTGGCCGGCCTGGATCACAAGGCCACGCATATTGACGTCGAGGTCTGGGCGCGCTATGATCGCATCCTGGCGCAGCTGCCGGATCTCAAGCAGAAAACCTCCAAACGGCCGCTGGTCCTGCGTTCCCGCAGCTGGCTGGAAGAGGTCTGGTTGGCGTGGCGAAACCTGATCCAACAGCAAGACGAGCTTCTCGATCTGCTGTCCAGGGCGCCGCAGGCACTGATCTTCTATGACAAGATGCGCACCATCCGTACGCAGCACAAGGTTGAGCGCATCCAGCGGGCCGAGGACGCCCGTGAGATCGCCCAGGCGCGCAAATCATTAGAGGAAGCCATCAGCAAGATCGACGAAATGGCCAGCATCAAGGACGAGATCACCCATGGCTCGGAAATTCTGCGGCTGGAGGAAGCCCGCAGTTACTGGAACCAGAAGTTGGAGGAGATTCTCAAAGTCGATCGGATTGATGGGGGCAACGCCCAGGGTGTGCTTTCCAACATTTACTGGTTGGGCGAAGTGGTGCGCGACGCGCCGGTCATGGCCAGAGGCGTGCGCTCGATCGAGGACAAGTTCAATAAGCTGGTCGCGGCCCACGACATGCTGGTGTCTTTTGGCCGCAGCGTCATCCCGCAGAGCGAGATCGCCCGTACCACGGTCATGATGTTCAAGGAAGTCCCCAAACTGTGGGCCTCCGGGGATTTTGATGAGCTCGACCGGATGCTGCAGAGCCTGGAGAACTTCATTACGTATTACGAAACCAAAGTCGATACCGAACTCGCCATTGCGGAACGAAAACGGCCCGGCCTGACGCGTGCCCTGGCCTTGAACGTGGATGTGGAGAGCGATTTGCTCCCGCAGCTGCTCGGGTTCGTGCGCTCGCTGGTCAATGCCGTCGACGCGCGGGATCGCTTTATGCGCGGTCACTCGGAGAAGGTCACCCAGGTCGCCCTGAAGATCGCCCGGAAGATGGACTGGCGCGAGTCCGACCTGGAGCAGCTCGAGATGGCCGGGCTATTGCACGACGTCGGCAAGCTGTCCGTCCCCGAGGCCATCCTGACCAAGTCGGCTCCGTTGACCCCCCACGAGTGGTCCATCATCCAGATGCACCCGTATTACAGTGCCCAAATTGTCAAGCCGGTGACGTCTTTGAGCGGGGTGATCCCCTGGATATACCACCACCAGGAACGCTGGGACGGCAAAGGCTATCCCGATCGCCTGTCCAAGTCGGATATCCCCTTGGGAGCAAGCATCATTTCGGTCTCCGAAGCCTACACGGCCATGACCACCGGTATGCCGCAGCGGGATGCGCTCTCCAAAGAGGTGGCCATCGAGAAGATCAAGGATGAGGACGGCGGGCAGTTCAACCCCGAGGTTGTGGAAGCCTTCGTTGATGCCATGCAGGCGTAGGCCTGCAATGTGAGGGCCAGCAATTCTAAATATGCCGCAAAAACTTGGTTTCGATACACCCGGCGCTGGTTGAGCGCCGCCCTGAGCCCAGTCGAAGGGTAGGCCTTCTTAGGCCGTATCGCTTGCACTGAGCGCCGTCGAAGTGCTTGCACTGAGTTCATCGAAGTGAAACCCGCCGGGCACTCAACCAGCGTTTTTGCTGTATCAGGTGTTCCACAAATTGAGAATTGCTGTGGGTAGATACCCTAACTTGACAATTGTGCTCTTTTACATCTGGTGTAACAAAT
>DASQQR010000239.1:0-3897 GCA_035643335.1 Anaerolineales bacterium | reverse complement strand
GCCAGAGGAGCAAAAACGATTGACGGTCTGGGCGGGAACCGATACGGTCAAGCCCGCCCGCAGGGCGACCATGCGGCCCATGTTGAGGCCCTGTTCGCCCTCGGGGAAAGCGCAGCCCAGGATGACGTCGTCCACCTCGGCTGGGTCGAGCGCCTCGGCCCGGCGAAGCAATTCTCGAATCACCGCAGCGGCCATATCATCCGGGCGGGTGGTGGCCAGACTGCCGCGCCTGGCCTTTCCAACAGGCGTCCGCGCTGCGGCTACGATTACAGCTTCTCGAGATTTATCAATTTGGTTCATAATTGTAGCTCCTTGCTATTGGACACGGATGAATGCGGATTTTACGGATTTCTTATTTCCTCTTTCCGGCCCGTTCATCCAGATCGATCATCATATCAGGTTATTGTGAACGGTCTTTCCTTTCCAGAGCTGGATAGTGTAATTGTTGGAGTATATAAATTAATATCCGTGTTCATCCGTTGAATCCGTGTACCAGTTAATTTCTAAGTGGCTTGCCAGTTTGCAAAAAGTGCCACATGCGCTCCTGGGTTTTCTGCTCGCCGCACAGGGAGAGGAAGGCTTCACGTTCCAGGTCGAGGATGTATTGCTCGTCAACCCAGCTAGGCCTGCTTAGCTCGCCGCCGGCCATGACGTAGGCCAGCTTGCCGGCGATGTGGGACTCGTATTCAGTGATGTACTTGCCCTCCTTGAACATGAAGATGCCCACGCGCATGGCAGCCAGGTCATCGCGGCCGGCTGCGTAGATTTTTTCGGGCAAGGGCGGACGATACCCGCTCTCAACCATGTGCAGGACTTCCCGCTTGGCTTCCGCGAGCAGATGGTCGCGATTCATGACGATACGATCCGCAGCGCTCAAAAAGCCGAACTGGCGAGCTTCTTCAGCGCTGGTAGCGACTTTAGCCATGCCGATCAGCTCAAAGATGCGTTGCAAGTATGGAAGTGCGATAGCATTCTCGGTGCGCATGGGTGGATTGAGCACCCGGCGCAGCAGTTCCTTCGTGCCCCCGCCAGCAGGGATCACTCCAATGCCCAGCTCCACCTGTCCAACGTAAGTTTCTGCCGAAGCAACCACCCGGCTGGCGTGCAGGATCACCTCGGCGCCACCGCCGACAGCGGGTCCGGCCGGAGCGGCGACAACCGGCCTGGGGGAATAGCGCATGCGCATGTTGAGATCTTGAAACTTCTTGAGGCCCGCATCCAGCTCGTCCCACATAGCGTTTTGGGCAGCCATTACGGCCACGAACACGTTGGCGCCAGCACTGAAGATGCTGCCCTCGTTACCAATGACCAGGCCCTCAAACTCGGTCTCGGCGCGATCTAAAGCCA
This sequence comes from Anaerolineales bacterium, assembly GCA_035643335.1. GTDB lineage: Bacteria > Chloroflexota > Anaerolineae > Anaerolineales > UBA4823 > DASQQR01. The sequence goes on along the minus strand of DASQQR010000239.1, from coordinate 2,550 downwards.
GGTTAGCCAGATCCCAGATATCCTCGTCCTGGGAATTGGCCTTGGAATGGTATTCCAGGCATAGAACGCCGTCCCCCATGTCCCACAAGGTGGCGCTGGGGTTCTTCTGAATCTCCCGCAGATCACTCAAGGTCAGGATCAGCGGCGAGCGTTTGACCGGCCCATATTGGCGGCGAGTTGGATTGTAGACCGCGACCTTGCGATCACCCTCGTATTGGTAAAAAGAAGGATAGCCCTCGCCCAGCATCTCCTCGACCCAGGGTGCCGGATTGAAACCGGCGTCTTTCATAGGAGCGACCGTGTCGGCCACGCCGAGCATGTCCCAGATCTCGAAAGGACCGGCTTCGTGGTTGAAGCCCCAGCGCATGGCGTCATCGATGGGTTTGGGAGTGTCGGCGATCTCGGGGATACGCTCGGAAGCATAGGCAAAGCCCTGGTAGGTCAGGGCTTCTACCAGCTGTCCGGCGCGATCATCAGAATCCATCAAGATCTTCAGGCGCTCGCCCAAACCCTCGACGTCCTTGGCCTTGCCAACCGATTCGAATCGCACCTTGGTGGCCGGCTCGTGCTCCAACGTCTCCAGATTGAGCGGCCAAAACTCCTTTTGGCCGTCCTGGCGCACTTCCTTATAGAAGCCGACCCTGGTCTTGGTACCCAGCCAGCCCCGCTCCACCATGGTGTGGATCAGGTTGTTGACCTGCTCCGATTTCATATAGCGCAAGGCGTGTTCATCCTCAGGGATCGCGGGAGCCAGGTTGCGACCGACGTGCTCCCAGACGTCAATCCCCACCAGGTCGATCAAGCGGAATGTAGCTGTCTTGGGATGCCCTATCACGGGACCCGTAATGGCATCGACTTCTTCTACGCTATAGTTGTGTTCCAAGATATAGTCCAGCTGGAAGGCCGCTGTACCGGAGAACAGGCGGTTGCCGATGAAGTTGGGCGTGTCTTTGGCGGGAACCACGCCTTTGCCCAGGCGATACTCGAGAACGTGGCTGATGAAGTCAACCACCTCAGGAAGGGTCTCCTCTGCCGGAATGACCTCGACCAATTTAAGATAGCGAGGAGGGTTAAAGAAGTGTGTGCCCAGGAAGTGCTGCTTGAAACCCTGGGAACGCCCTTCAGCGATGGAAGCGATCGGGATACCGGAGGTGTTGGTGCTGATGATCGTGTGCTCCGCGCGCACGCCATCGATGCGCTCCATCAAGGAGCGCTTGATCTCCAGGTTTTCGATGATTGCCTCAATGACCCAGTCAGTTTTTCCAACGACTTCGAAATCGTCCTCCAGATTGCCGGTGGAGACGCGAGCGGCGTAATCCGGGGTGAAAAAATCAGCTGGACGGGATTTCCTGGCGCGCTCCAGCCCCTCGCGCACGATGCGATTACGCACGACGGGGTCGTCGAGGCTCAGGCCCTTCCTCTCCTCTTCGGGAGTCAATTTCCCCGGCACAATATCCAGTAAAGTCACCGGTACGCCGGCGTTAGCCAGATGGGCGGCGATTGCCGCGCCCATGGTCCCGGCGCCAATGACGACTGCGTTGTGAATTTTGTATTTCATGAGGCCTCCTTCTTATGTTGACAGCTGGGTAGCGATCAATATGCTGTTGCGGAACAAATAAAGCCAATGATACGTAATGCGTGATGCGCAGATATCACGGTCGTAGAGCTACAAAATTATCAAATAGGACGACGAGGTCCGGTTCTTGGCGAGTGCCGGCGATCAAGCCAATCCAGCCTGAATCGAAGCTATCGTCCCGGACTTGCAGCAGCTGCTGTCCGTTGGCGGAGAGGGTCAGCGTATCGCCCAGACACTCTCCACGCACCCGGTTGACAGACTCGCCGGAATTGATCACGCCAGCCGGCGCGCTGCCCTGCTCCAGGAACGCATATTCGTTGTTCTCCGATTTGGCGATGCCGTAGGTCCCATCGGTGCTGATTACCAAGGCATAGTAATCCCGTTTGTCACGGTCAAGGCGACACACCACGCCGAAATACCCGTCCAGTGGACCCCCGGTCTGGGTGGCATCGACTTCCAGGCGTACATCTCCGTAGTCGCGCTGGCGGATGCTCCAAATCGGTGCGCTGCGGATGTTGACGTAGATGCGATAGCCGCCTTGGGCGTATTCGAAACCGAAATCTTCGCCCTGGCTGGTATACCACCCGGTATTTGGTGTAAAATCATCCTGCAGGGCAACGGTAAAATTTCCGGCACTGGTTGGTACGGGCTGGGTGGCTGTGATAGCGGGTGTCTCCGTAACCTGGGGGGTCTCTACAGGAGGTTGGGTCTCAACCGGAGCAACGGTGGCGCCCGCCAGGGGAATACTTGTGGGAGTCGGAGTGAAGGTGCCAGGTGGCTGTGTCGCGGTAGGCAAGGGCGTCTGCGTGGGCGCAGCCTGGGTGATTTGGGCGGCGAGGGTCTCGGCGGCCTGAGTGTGAGCCTCTACGGGGACCTGGGTGGGTTGCTGAAGCGGATTGAACAGCGCACAGCCCGTGAGCACCAGACCCACCAGCAGAGCGACAACCGGCCCAACTCTCCATCCCCATTTCGCC